>CALQCV020000165.1 GCA_943329165.2 Candidatus Nitrotoga sp. CP45
CAAGATTTACGCCATAACAACCTACTTGATTTACCAGTACATCTTTTCCTTCAGCATTTTTTAAAATGGTTGGTTTGTCTAAGAATGTGTGTGTATGACCACCAATAATCAAGTCAATATCCTTGGTTAATGAGGCTAAATTAACATCACTTATTTTATTTGGTTCATTTTTATATTGATATCCAATATGCGAAAGACAAATTACCAAATCGCATTTTTTTTCCTGTTTTAAAATTCTAGCCATATCTTGAGAAACTGCAATAGGATCATGATATACTGTTTCTTTTGAGTTTTTCTTGTCTACCAATCCTTCAAGCTCGATACCAATTCCAAAAACGCCAACTTTAATTCCGTCTTTATGAATTATTTTATAGGGTTTCACATGACCATTCATAATGGTGTTTTTAAAATCATAATTGGCATTGACAAATTCAAAACTAGCATTAGGCAATTGATTATATAAACCTTCGATTCCATTGTCAAAATCATGGTTTCCAATGGTTGCCAAGTCATACTTCATCATGCTCATTAGTTTGAATTCTAATTCGCCTCCATAATAATTAAAATAAGGAGTCCCCTGAAAAATATCTCCAGCATCCAGCAATAATACATTTGGATTTTCTTTTCGGATAGTTTCAATCAAAGCCGCTCTTCGGGCAACGCCACCCATATTTGGATTCTTTGGATGCGTTGGCGGAAAAGGATCAATGTAACTGTGTACGTCGTTTGTGTGAAGTATCGTCAAATGTTTGGTGTCAAAAGTTTTAAAACTACTCAATGACAGACCTCCAATTCCTAATAAAGCTGAACTCAATGCAGTATTTTGGATAAAATCTCTTCTTTTCATTGTTTATGCTGAATTTAGTTGAGTACTATTCTTTGGCGATTCTAATGTCTTTATTTGCTGTAATGGTTTTGTTTTCCTTGAAATAATCAATGATGATATTTCGAAGCTTATAGTTTAAATCATATTTTTCGACACCTTTTTTAAAGAAATTCATGTTATCACCGCCATTTGATAAATAATCGGAAGTCACAACATAATAGACTTTGTCGTTTTGCAACGGATTTCCTTTTACCAAAATGGCTTTAGGCTGATTATTTTTGTCAATTGTAAACGTCAACCCTTTTAATGGATGTGGTTTTTTCTCAGAAACAATATAATTAACGATTTCCAAAATCTGCTCACTTTTAAGTCCTATCACAATCGCACTGTTTTCAAAAGGCATCACTTCATAAGCAATTCTAGCAGTTATGTTTCCTTTTGGGATAATACTTCTGATGCCACCGTGATTAAGCAAACAGATATCAATTGCTTTTTTCTCACGCAGTTGAAAAACCTTATCCGATTTTTCAAAAGTAATATCGGCTAAAAAATTACCCATTGGCGTTTGCCATTCACCAGATTTATCAAGAGTTTCCGTAGCATTTCCTACAACCGTACTCAAATCAGCATCAATTCTATCGCGATAGGGTTTGATAAAGTTTTCAATATGCTTCGCTTGTTTGCTTGCGCTCGAGCCAGTAACTTCAGAATTATTATCGGTAATTCCTATTTCTTTGCCTTCAATTTTAGTAACGGCATATTTCTTTTCTGCACAGGAAATAACAGTGATAAATGTTAATAATAAAACAAATTGCTTTACTACACCATTATAGTTTTTTAGTTTTACCATCGCTTTTTGGCACTAATTTTAGTAAATTTGTAATTCAAGTAAAAGTAGCATGTTTTTAAATTACTTCAAGGATTTTTCAACAAAAAAAATAGTTAAAAATAACTTGTCAAATGTCAAACATTTGGCTTCTGATAGCGTAATCAAAACCGTTGGGATTATTTTTGACGAAAGTTATTTCAATGAAAGAGAAGACTTGGTCGAAGAGTTAGTTCGGAAAGGAATTGATGACAAGGATATAAAAGTTTTAGTTTTCAAAGACAAAATAAAGAAGAATGAAGTTTTTGATTATCCTGTTTTTAGTCATAAAGATTTGAGTTGGACAGGAACAGTTGATAAAAAAGAAGTGAAAAATTTCATCAAAGAACCTTTTGATTTGTTGATTAATTATTATGACACCGAGAAAGTAGCGTTACTGCTGGTTTCTAATTTGTCAAAAGCAGGTTTCAAAGTTGGTTTTGCTTCAATTGATAAGCGATTAAATCATTTTATGATTGATACGAACGCCGAAAACTATAAAATTTTTATGTCTGAATTGTTCAAATATTTAAAAATCCTAAATAAAATATAAAATGCAATCATTAATTGGAACCGGTGTTGCGCTTGTTACACCATTCAAAAAAGATTTTTCAATTGACGTTGAAGCGTTGAAAGCCATTGTCAATTTTCAAATTGATAACGGGATAGATTATTTAGTGGCGCTTGGAACTACTGCTGAAAATGCAACCTTATCAAAAGCTGAGAAAGAATTGGTAATAAAGACCATCGTTGATGCCAATAAGAATAGATTGCCTTTAGTTCTTGGTGTTGGAAGTAACAATACTGCAGAAGTTGTTGAAGAATTAAAATCAAGAGATTTTTCAGATTTCATCGCTATTTTATCGGTTTCTCCGTATTATAATAAACCAACGCAAGAAGGAATTTACCAACATTTTAAAGCCATTGCCGACGCATGTCCAATTCCTGTGATTTTATATAATGTTCCGGGAAGAACAGCAAGCAATATTCTCCCCTCAACAATTTTAAGATTGGCAAATGATTTCAAAAACGTTGTTGCTGTAAAAGAAGCTGCCGGCGATATTGTGCAAGCGATGGAATTAATACAAAATAAGCCAAAAGATTTTCTGGTAATTTCTGGTGACGATATGGTAACATTGCCAATGGTCTTAGCAGGAGCTTCTGGCGTTATCTCGGTAATGGCGCAAGGATTTCCTAAACAATTTTCAGAAATGGTGCATCTTGGTTTAAACAAAAGGGTGGATGATGCTTATAAAATTCATTACCTCTTAACCGATTCAATTAATATGATTTTTGAACAAGGAAATCCAGCCGGAATTAAAGAAGTATTTACGGCATTGGGTTTATCTGAGAATACGGTGCGTTTACCATTAGTAAATGTCAATGAAGATTTAGCCAATCGCTTGCATAATTTTACCAATAAAATTTCAAAAATGTAGATTTTTTGACGTCAAAAAAAATATTTTGTAATCAATAATTAATAACTAAATTTGCAGGTGATTTTTTCAACATAAAAAGTGTTTAAATCAACTGAATTAAATAAATAAATGAAGAAATTTTTCGTCCTAATTGCAGTTGTTGTATTTTTATCGTCTTGTAGCGAATATCAAAAAGCATTAAAATCGGAAGATGTCGCTGATAAGTTTGTATCAGCTACAAAAATGTACGATGCCAAAAAATACGGTAAAGCGATTCGCCTTTTTGAACAAATTGCTCCAGCTTATAAAGGAAAACCCCAAGCAGAAAGAATGTTTTACATGTATTCACAATCATTATATAAAACAGAACAATACTATTTAGCGGGTTACCAGTTTGAGAGTTTTGTATCTAGTTATCCAAAAAGCGAAAAAATTGAAGAAGCTTCATTTTTAGGAGCGAAATCATTTACTTTTTTATCTCCAGTTTATAGTTTAGATCAAACGGATACATACAAAGCAGTAGATAAACTTCAAAATTACATTGATTCATATCCTGAAGGGCAGAATTTGGCGGAAGCTAATGTATTGGCAAAAAATTTAAGAGAAAAATTAGAAAAGAAAGCATTTGAAAACGCAAAAATTTATCATACTATTTCTGATTATAAAGCATCAATGGTAGCGTTTGACAACTTTCTAATTAACTTCCCGGGAACACCGTACAAAGAGAAAGCATTATTTTATAAATTAGATTCGGCTTATTTATTGGCAATAAACAGTGTACCTTCTAAAATGGAAGAAAGATTGGTAAATGCCAGAAATGCACATGCGAGTTTAGTCAAATACAAAGTTGATACAGAATACAAAGCTAAAGCTGATCTAATGTTAGCTCGAATTGAAAACGATTTAAAACAATATTCTAAATAAAAAAGTCATGGATTTAAAGAAGACGAATGCACCGGTAAATACTGTTACGTACAACAAAACTTTAATTGAAGAGCGTACAGGCAATGTTTACGAAGCAATAACAATAATGGCTAAAAGAGCGAACCAAATCAATTCTGAAATTAAAAAAGAGTTGACTGAAAAACTAGAAGAGTTTGCAACTTACAACGATAGTCTTGAGGAAATCTTTGAAAACAAAGAACAAATTGAAGTTTCTAAATACTACGAAAAATTACCAAAACCTCATGCATTAGCTGTTCAAGAATGGCTTGATGACAAAATTTACCACAGAGATACTACAAAAGACTAATTACGATGTCTGTTTTAAGCGGTAAAAAGGTACTACTCGGTGTTTCTGGTGGAATTGCCGCATACAAAACAGCAACATTGGTTAGGTTATTTATAAAAGCAGGTGCACATGTCCAAGTGATAATGACACCTGCTTCTAAGGATTTCGTAACACCGTTAACTTTATCCACATTATCTAAAAATCCTGTTCATTCTTCCTTTTATAATGAAGAAGATGAAAATGCTCTCTGGAACAACCACGTCGAATTAGGACTTTGGGCAGATTTGATGATTATAGCTCCAGCAACTGCTAATACCTTATCAAAAATGGTAAACGGCAATTGTGACAATCTTTTAATTGCAACGTATCTTTCTGCAAAATGCCCGGTTTATTTTGCACCTGCAATGGATTTAGATATGTACAAGCATCCTTCAAGTATAGGCAGTTTTACTACCTTGAGACAATTTGGAAATATTATAATTCCAGCAGAGACAGGTGAACTTGCCAGTGGATTGTCCGGTGAAGGAAGAATGGCAGAGCCAGAAAACATTGTTGCTTTTTTGGAAAAAGATTTAAAGCGGCAATTGCCTTTAAGAGGAAAAAAAATACTTATTACAGCTGGACCAACCTACGAAGCGATTGATCCGGTTCGTTTTATTGGAAATCATTCTTCTGGCAAAATGGGATTTGATATTGCTGCAAGAGCAGCCGAATTAGGAGCTTCAGTAATTTTAATTTCGGGCCCAACACACTTAAATTTGCAAAATTCCTCTATTAATTTAATCCGGGTGAATTCAGCTCAGGAAATG
>CALQCV020000166.1 GCA_943329165.2 Candidatus Nitrotoga sp. CP45
AATTATCAATTATCAATTATCAATTATCAATTATCAATTATCAATTTATAAAATCTTTTTCATCGTCATTGATTTATTGACCGTTTCAATATATTCATCCACAGGATTACTGTCTTTTGTAATACCACAGCCAATAAATAGTTGTGCCTTATTATTCAATATTTTCATACACCTCAAATTGACAAATAAATCGGTTTGCAATGTTTTGAAAGTTACAAAATCAATGTTCAATTCGCCTAAAAATCCTGAATAATATTCTCGGCTATATCCTTCATTTTCCAATATAAATCGCTTTGCCTCTTGCTTTGGTAATCCACAAACGGCCGAAGTAGGATGCAATGCCACTATGATTTTTTTTAATGATTTCTTCGATTTTAATCTGGCTAAAATATCTGTTTTGATGTGCCACAAATTACCAGCTTTAACTGAATAAGGGCTAGAGATTGTAACTTCTTTGACCAAATCCTGCAAATTGTCTATGATAAAATCTGTTACTAATTGTTGCTCTTGTTTCTCTTTGTCATTCCAAATGATAGTTGCAGAACCTGTCACCAATTGAGTTCCTGCAAGCGCAACTGTTTTTAATGCATTGCCATTTGTGTTTAAAAACTGTTCCGGAGTTGCACCACACCATGTGCCAATTTTTGGATGAAAAAAACAATACTTAAAAGCATCTGAATAATGACTAATCATTTTATTCATTGTCATTTCAATATCAAAATCGGGATTATTAATTTCTTCCTTTCTTGATAAAACTACTTTCGAGAATTTATTTCTATGGATAGCATCAACAGCTTTAGCAACTAAATCTTCGAAAAAATCATTGCTTACTGCACTAATTGCTTTTGCGGTTGTCTTTTCAAAAAAATAATTGGATTCGTTAACATATTCAACATAAACATCAGAATGTTCTAAAGGGATAAAAGGTACTTCTTCGGCATCAAATGGAGCGAAAACAAAACCTTTTTCTTCAAAATTTTCTAGAAAATACAAATGATCGTTCTTTTGGAACACACCTACGATTCTATCCGAATCGGGTTTGCAGAACAACGCAAATGGCAATTGTTGCTCTTGATGTGTTTTGACTTTTATAAATAAATCCGTCATCTGCGTCGGGGTAAAATCATGTTAGTCAATTTGCATAGTGAAATCAATTTTCCTTGTTCATCAGTGATTTTTATTTCCCAAAGATGAATACTTCTGCCTTGGTGAATAATTTTTGCGGTACAAAAAACCATTCCTTCTCGTTTGCTTTTTAGATGATTAGCCGAAATCTCAATACCGCGAACTTCCTGTTTTTCAGTATTGATAAATAGTAAAGAAGCAGCGCTTCCAACACTTTCTGCCAAAGCCACTGTTGCGCCACCATGAAGCAAACCCATCGGTTGATGTACTCTCGAATTAATAGGCATTATTGCTGTTAAGAAATCTTCCCCTGCATCAATATACTCTATTTCTAAAGTTTCCATTAAGGTGTTTTTACACCAATCGTTACAAAGTTGGAGGATTTTATCTTTATCGAATGACATAGTTTTTTTTGTAAAAATACTACTTATTTAGAAAAGTATAAATTCAATTGCTACTGTATTTTATCATAAACCACATAGAAACATAGAATTTTGAAACATAATAAAGAAGCTCCGCTTTATTTCAGATAATAGTAGGCTATTATTTAAAAAAAGAATCTATGTGGTAAAAATTAACTAAGCTCTTTCAGAAAATATATCACAATAAAACCCTAATTATTTCGTTATCTGATACAGTTAAGTATTGCAACATTTTAAAAATTTCAAATTGACCTATTTTCAAATTAAACTTTAATACTTACATTTACCAAAATTCATCTACAGATGCGTAAACTCATTATCCTTTTTTTTGTTGGTTTAGCTATTACCGTTAGTTCATGTCGCCAGGACTTTGTTTTTGAACCTAGTACAGGCGATTTAGTTTTTTCAAAAGATACTATTTATTTAGACACTGTTTTTACCAATATTGGTTCAAGTACCTACACGCTGAAAGTTTATAACAGAAGTAGCAAGGACATCAAAATCCCAACTATTAGATTAGCTAAAGGCGTGGGAACAAAATACAGAATTACGGTTGACGGAATGACAGGCGATGAAAACAGGGTTTTCCGTGATGTAGAGTTGCTGGCTAAAGACAGCATGTATATTTTCATAGAAACCACAGCGGGAATTGTTGATGCTAACCCTTCGGATTTCCTTTATACAGACCAAATAGAATTTGACAGCGGTGCTAATTTGCAGAAGGTAGAATTGGTAACCCTAATACAAGATGCTTATTTTATTTTTCCAAATAAACAAAACGGAATTACAGAGTCCATTCCTATAGGTTTTAACGAAGATGGAGCCGTTTTGGAAACCAATGGTCGAAATCTAAGCCATTCACATCCTGATAACGGAAATGAATACTTATTCAAAACAGATAAGCCCTATGTCGTCTATGGCTATGCCAGTGTTCCCAATGGGGAAACATTGACTATTCCCGCCGGTGCCAGAGTACATTTTCATGCTGAATCTGGTTTGGTCGTTCAGGAAGGTGGAACTCTACAAATTACGGGTTCAACATCAGCAACTGCGGCATTGGAAAATGAAGTTATTTTTGAAGGTGACCGTTTGGAGCCGATTTTTTCCGATGTTCCAGGACAATGGGGAACTGTTTATCTCAGACAAGGAAGCACCAATCATAGCATCAAAAATTTAACACTCAAAAATGCCATTGTTGGCTTATTGGTAGAAAACAATTTTGGTTCACCAATGACCATCGAAAATACACAAATTTATGATTGCTCAAATGTTGGTTTACTAGGAAGAGCAGCAACTATAGAAGGGAAAAATGTGGTTATTAATACCGCTGGCGTAGCTTCTTTAGCCTGCACGTTAGGAGGAAGTTATGAATTCAAACACTGCACATTCAACAACAATTGGTCAAGCTCAAAACAAGTTGCTGTAACAGTTGATAATTATTATACCGACACAACAACTGACCAGCAAGTCGCCTTTGATTTAACAAAAGCTGATTTTAAAAACTGTATTATTTTTGGTTCTAATCAAGTGGAATTACTCATAAATAAAAGTACAGTTAATCCAGAGGTTAATTGGACAACACCAATTTTCAGCAAATGTCAGATCAAATTTAATAACAGTAGCAATCAATTTACTAATAATCCGGATTATGCTTTTATCAATGATACTTCCGAAATTATTAAAAACGGAATTGTAGATTTTCAGGATATCAGTAAAAACAAACTGTTTATTGGAGAAGATTCAGCATCTAAAAACTTCGGAGTTGACGTTGGCGTTCCATTAGATATTTTAGGAAATCCAAGAAATGGAGTTTTTGATTTGGGTGCTTATAATTCGATTATTTTTCCGGCAAATTAATTCAAAAAGCAATTTTAGGTTTCATTTATTTACCCTAAATTTGCACACACAACAACTACAAACAACAACACAATGATTCATTTCTTCGGAAACGAAAGTAACACTGTTTTTGCCGTTTATACGCAGAAAACACCAAGCGCAGACGAGATGTCGGCAGAAACCATCTCAAAACTTAATTGGCTATTTCAATCTGAACTTGTTTCAGATTCCCAAAAAAGCAAATCAAAATCCGTACTGACGGATTTTTTTATTGGTCCACGTGCCGCTATGATTACGCCTTGGAGCACCAATGCTGTAGAAATTACGCAAAATATGGGAATCGAAGGCATCATCAGAATTGAAGAATTCCAAAAAGTTGCTGATAGTTTTACCGATTTTGACCCAATGCTTTCGCAGAAATACAACGAACTGAATCAGGACATTTTTACCATCAATGTCAAACCCGAACCAATTCTCGAAATTGATAACATTGCAGCTTATAACAAACAGGAAGGTTTGTCATTAAGCACTGAAGAAGTAGATTATTTAAATGCTGTTGCGCTGAAAATTGGTCGCAAACTAACTGATTCAGAAGTTTTTGGTTTTTCTCAAGCCAACTCAGAGCACTGTCGCCACAAAATTTTTAATGGAACTTTTGTGATTGACGGTCAGGAAAAAGAAACTTCTCTTTTTAAATTAATTAAAAAAACATCAGCCGAAAATCCAAACGATATCGTTTCGGCTTACAAGGATAATGTGGCCTTTGTCAAAGGTCCAAGAGTAACACAATTTGCACCAAAAAGTGCCGACAAACCTGATTTTTACGAAACCAAAGAATTTGATTCGGTTATTTCGCTTAAAGCGGAAACACACAATTTTCCTACCACTGTAGAACCTTTCAACGGTGCAGCAACAGGTTCAGGTGGAGAAATTCGTGATCGTCTGGCTGGTGGACAAGGTTCATTACCATTAGCCGGAACTGCAGTTTATATGACCGCTTATTCTCGTTTAAAAGACAATAGAGATTGGGAAAACGGAATGACCGAAAGAAAATGGTTGTACCAAACACCAATGGATATTTTGATCAAGGCGTCAAATGGTGCTTCTGATTTCGGAAATAAATTCGGGCAACCGTTAATCACGGGTTCAATCTTAACTTTCGAACACCAAGAAGAAGCCGAATTTGAGGATGAGCCAAATACAAACAGAAAGTTAGGCTACGATAAAGTGATTATGCAAGCTGGTGGAATTGGCTACGGCAAATTAGACCAATCCATCAAAAAGAAACCAACAGCCGGTGATAAAATCGTTATCCTTGGTGGTGAAAATTATAGAATCGGAATGGGCGGCGCTGCTGTTTCTTCAGCTGATACCGGTGCTTTTGGTTCCGGAATCGAATTAAATGCCATCCAACGTTCTAATCCTGAAATGCAAAAACGTGCTGCCAACGCCATTCGTGGTTTGGTGGAAAGTGATAATAATCCAATCATTTCTATTCATGATCACGGCGCAGGTGGACATTTAAACTGTCTTTCTGAGTTGGTGGAAGAAACTGGTGGTTTGATTGATTTAGACAAATTGCCTGTAGGCGATCCAACGCTATCTGCGAAAGAAATAATTGGTAACGAATCTCAAGAAAGAATGGGATTGGTTATTGGCAAAAAAGACATCGACATTTTACAACGAATTGCCGACAGAGAGCGTTCTCCAATGTACCAAGTGGGTGACGTTACAGCCGATCACCGTTTTACATTCCAG
>CALQCV020000167.1 GCA_943329165.2 Candidatus Nitrotoga sp. CP45
AGCCTATTATGATGCTATTTTAACAGTGAATAGACAAGGTATAACTTTACCTAACTTACCCTGTTATGCCACAAACAACGGTCATATGTTTTATTTAGTGATGGATTCTATGGAAAAAAGAACATCATTAATTGAAAAATTGAAGCAAAATGGTTTTCATGCGGTTTTTCATTATTTATCCTTACACTCAAGTGACTATTATAAAGACAAACACGACGGGAGAAGTTTGCCTAACTCTGATAACTTTTCCGATTGTTTGGTGCGTTTACCATTGTTTTTTGAGTTGAGTGATGATAACATTATCAACTTAATTAAAATATTATGATTTTATACTGTTTAAATTCTAAAATTTAATTTTCTAAAATTTTAAATTATTCACATATATTTACTTTTTGTGTAAATTAAAAATAGATCTTTTAAGTGGTAACTATATATCAAATTACAAACATCAAAAAGACTAAGAACCACGAAACATATATTTATAAAATTAAGAAAAATAATTGAAACATTATTTTTAGAATTATGCGATCAGTTAAGAATTATAAACAATTATGCTAAATTTTTTGAAGGTTTTAAAACTAGACCCTAGAGGTTGATTGATATTTATGCGAAATTTTAGCTGAAAATTAACAGTAATATTTATTCAATATGTCAATAGATTTATAAATGATAAACTTTAAGCAACATTATAAATCAAAAAAATTAATAACACCCACTGGTTTAATACAATAATAATTATGGATAAAATAAAAAACTCTAAATTTTTAAATTTATTATTTGGAAAAAAATTTTCTAATATATTAGTTTATCTTCCATTAATAGCTTCATTTTTTTTTCTAGTAACTTTACTTTTAATATGTTTGAATGCTGTTTTTTGGACGGGAGGAGTCGATGATTTTGATATTAAAATGTATATTTCTGAACATGGGCATTGGCAGTATATCAAAAATTGTTATCTACATTGGGACGGAAGAGCGGTATCTCCTTTGACTTTATTTCGTAATATTCTTATAATTAATTGGCCGGCAGAATTGATAGCTGTTTTTACGACATTTGTCTTAATAGCGGTTTCATTTTTTCTGCAACGTATGGTGTCAACGATATTGGGTTACAGAAAAACAGATTGGTATGTATCTCTTAACCTTACATTTTTAGTGACGCTTTCACTTTGGTTGATAATGCGTCCTCATATGGCTAGAAGTATTTATTGGGCCACAGGAAGTATTTACACATTATTTAATCTTTTTGTATTTGCAGCATTATTTTATGCATTTAAAAAAGAACGTTCCTTACCACTAGTTTATACGCTTATTTTTATTGCAAGTTTGAGCGGCGTTAATGTGTCAATTGGTTTAGTTGCAATTTTGTCTACCTCTAGATTTCTTGGTGTTTGGAAACAGAATTGGAGAGAAGATTTAATTCTCATAGTTGTCTTGATTTCCGGAACTGCTTTATGTTCATTTGCTCCCGGTAATTTTGAAAGAGCCGCTGCTACCGGAAAATTAAGTGTAAATCCTTTAATTATGTTAAATGGTTTTTATGTTGTATTAAAGGAGTATTTATTGATGAGTAAATGGTTAATTCTATCAGCTATTATAACAGGCCTATACTTAACTTCTACCTTAAAAAAAGAGTTTATAATTTCTTCTCGCGTAATCTTTCGTTGGATTTTTATTTTTATTATTGGATCCCTAGGAACAATATTACCATTTATGTTACTACCAGGATCGGCAAGTAAGCATACATCTGTATATTTCCAAAGTTTTTTATTTGTAGCAGTATTGTTAATGATGATCCATATTTTTCATTCGATAAGAATATATAAATATAAAATGATAATACTCGTTTGTACTTTAAGTTTTTTGTTATGGGGAACTAAGACTGCTTATTCACAATATGGTTTAGGAAAAGGTGTCAAAATACAAATCCTGAAACGTTACGAATATTTGGAAAGTAAGAGGGGGACAAAGGAATTAATACTTATAGATTCAATAAAGGCACCAATTTTTTTGTTTACAACTAATATTTGGGATATGACTGATAATCCTGATTATTATCTAAACCGAATGTATAGTAAATATTTTGGAATTGGCCCAGTTGCATTGAAATCTCAGAAATTAAAGTAGGAAATACATTTAATTAGGCCTATTGTTCATATAGAAAAAGAACAAAGAATATTATTTCTTAGAATAAAATATCCTTTTAATAAATTATATTGCAAACAATTAAATTATTAAATAAAATAATATAAAACTATTAGATAATTTTAGATAGATTGAAAAAAAACCTGTTCAAATATTAAATGTTATGCTCAAATTTGAAAGTCAAAACTCTCCAATGTAGAATTTTTTCACATAAATATGAGATATAAGTAATGTATGAGAATATTGAATTACAATTGTCTAGAAATTTTTAATATGTTGCAGCCCTTTTTTAACAAAATATTCATTTTCTACTTTCTAAAAAAAATATTGGATCACTGTTTCAATATAAAAATTAAATAATAGCATTTTGAAAGATTTAGACTTTTGTAATAACAAGCCAAAGCATTAAACAAATAATAGTTAAGTTAAAAAAAGAAACTAAAATGAATTTTTGAATAAAAAATGATTATGATTTTTGTTAGCAAAATTTAATGAGATAATTACCTTAACTAAAATGCACCGATGAGTAAAAATTGTTTAGTATTAAATATGGAGATTATTAAAGAAAAAAAACTTAAAAATCTCCCTGAAAATTTGGGTTATATACCATCATTTGATGGATTAAGAGCATTTGCTATTGTATTAGTAATTTTTGCTCATGCTAATTTTCAACTTTTTGAAAATGGAGGTGTAGGTGTGCCTGTTTTTTTTACTCTTTCCGGGTTTTTAATTACTACATTACTTTTAGAAGAATATGAAAAAAATAATACAATATCATTTAAAGCATTTTATGTCAGAAGAACATTTCGACTTTTCCCGGCTTTGTATACTTTATTACTATGTACATTTATTTATGCTTTTTTCTTTAATCCAATGATGTTTGCTAAAATAATTCCTGAAATTATAGCCTCTAGTTTATATGTTTATAATTTGTCTTATATATGGCAAGTAAAAGATGTCATGTTATATCATACTTGGTCTTTGGGAGTTGAAGAACAATTTTACTTGATATGGCCTGTGGTTCTATATTCCTTGCTAAGATATAGTACATTAAAAATAATCTCTAATTTTTTAATTTTTTTTATTTTACTTTTTTTGATTAATAGTTCATTAAATATTTTTCAAAATTTTACTATTTATATTATATATTCAATATTTAATGTTTCAATTTTTATAGGATGTTTGGTCGCGATTTTAAGATGGAGAGGTTTTTTTTCAGTTACTATACCAGTTTTATTAGCAGCTTCATGTGTTTTAGCTATTTTTATTATAGGCGTGCTTCCTAATAAAGTATCAGGAGCTTTTAATCCTTCCATTCATAATGCTCTTCATAACTTGGCAGGTATTTTTACGGGTGTAATTATTTTACATTTTATTTATAATCGAGGAGGAATATTAAATAAGCTATTTGGTAATCAATTTATGGTTTTTATTGGTAAAATATCTTATAGTTTGTACTTGTGGCATTTACCTGTTTTTAAAGTTTTTGCAATGCATTCTACATTGACACCAAGCATTTCGTTTGTTTCTAAATTTATTGTTTCTTTAATTTTAGCATTGTGTTCTTGGTATATCATTGAAAAAAAATCTACCCTTTTTGGTCGTAATCTGAGTAAAAAGATAAGCAATAATATATAATAAATCCATCCTTCTATTTTTCAAAATTTTATGGCAAACTAAATTTAAATAAAATAAGCAACAATTTAAAGAAGAAATGATTTTGTAGAAGTATTTCAACTAATACAATCTTTCCCATAAGTATTTTTGTTGGTAACTACTTTTTAACAGATAAAAAAATAAATAAATACAAGATTTGAAAATAAAAACACTCCATATTATAAAATCCCTTGGTCGCGGTGGTGCAGAAATGCTATTGCCTGAAACTTTAAAATCGCATAATAAAGAGCAATTTGAGTTTCATTACCTCTATTTTTTACCGTGGAAAAATCAATTGGTTGAAGCTATAGAAAAGGCTGGAGGTAAGGTAACCTGTTTCCCTGCGAACAATAATATTCAACTGCTACTTCAATATCCCAAAATCATTCGTTATTGCAAAGAACATAGAATTCAATTGATACATGCGCATTTGCCTTGGGCTGGTTTTGTGTCACGATTAGTCCACTTGCAGACCCAAATTCCCTTACTTTATACCGAGCACAACTTGCAAGAACGTTATCATTTTATCACTAAATTATTTAATCGATTGAGCTTTAATTGGCAAACTATCGGCATTGGTGTTTCCGAAGATGTTACGCTATCTATCCAAAAAAATATTAATACAAACATACCTGTAAAGACCATTTTAAATGGTGTTAATACGACTACTTTTCAAAGAAAAAATCCTCTAGAAAGAGCAAGCATTAGAGAAGACTACGGAATTCCAAATGATGCTTTAGTAGTTGGAACAGTAGCCGTTTTTCGTTTTCAGAAACGATTGGATTTATGGCTCGATATTATGGCGGAAGCCATCAAACAAAATCCTAAAATATATGGCATTATCGTTGGAGCCGGACCTTTAGAACCCATGCTGAAAGAAAAACAAGTAGCGTTGGGCTTAGAAGGTAAAGTTTTTTTTACAGGTATACAAACTAATGTGAAACCCTATTATGAAGCGATGGATATTTTTATGATGAGTTCTTCTTTTGAAGGATTGCCCATTGCGTTATTGGAAGCTATGAGTATGGGTTGTGCTATTGTTTCGACCGATGCTGGAGGAATCAAAGAAGTTTTAAGACCTGAAAAAGACGGTTTTGTAGTATCAGTTGATGATTGGAAATCACTTTCAAAATCAATAGTTGCATTGGCTGAAGACGACCAAAAATTAAAAGATTACCAATCACTTGCAAGACAGAGAGTGGTTGACTCTTTTAGCATTGAAGTTATGGTACATTCTTTAGAAAAACTATATTTAGAACAAAATATATGATTGTAAGAGAAGCTAAGCAAGAGGATGTAAATTCTATTAT
>CALQCV020000168.1 GCA_943329165.2 Candidatus Nitrotoga sp. CP45
AATGTAAATTATTCAAATAGTGGGAAACTAAATGATGACTTCGACAATGGCTACAGAAATAATGTTCCTAAGTTTGAGTTCAATCCTTATTTGAGATATGCTTTATCAGAAAGTAAATCGAGGTATTATTTCGCTGAAGTTTTTGGTTCCTATAATGGCGGCGATTACAAAGAAATAGTCCGCATATTTGGTATGGCCACGCCTGATTACTACACCACTAAAAAGTCAAAATATACCGATTTCGGTTTAGGCGGAAGTTTGGGCTATAAAATGTATTTTAAGGATAGTATTGCTTTGGAGTTCATCGTCAGATTTGGTTCAAACCTTAGCAATCTCGAAAAAAGCCCCGATGTTATTTCAAGTGTTGGTTTAAATTTAGGGTACAGATTTTAATAAAAAAAAGATGAAAAAATTACGCTACATACTACTAATTGCAATTGCATTCCTGGTTTCAAATTGTGATACAAATGATGATGGTTTTGACAATAATGTTTTTGTAGATGTTCCTAATTTAGTTACTATTGAGCTACATTCGTCTGCTTATACTGTTGGCGAAAAATTATACATCGAGGCAGATGATTTAAAAAGGAATTTAAGCGATGGTGCACTTTTAGATATTTTACAAACTACAGGTGCAACCCAGTTTGCTTTTTCTTATGTAATTGAAAAACAAATTAATGCAACGACTCGCTTAGTTTTAAACATCAATTCTTTAGTTAGTGGATTAGATTCGCTTGGTTATTATACTTTTACCGTAAATTAAACTTACCAATCTATCGTTTCTTTTCCTAAACTTTGTAGGTAAGCGTTGGTTTTACTAAAGTGTTTATTTCCAAACCACAAACCACGATTGGCGCTCAATGGTGATGGATGACCGGTTTCTAAAACATGGTGTTTGTTTCGGTCTATCTTTGCACCTTTCTTTTTCGCGAATCCGCCCCAAAGTAGAAATACAATATTTTCTTTTCCGTCTGATATTTTCTGGATAATTGCATCGGTAAACGTTTCCCACCCTTTATTCTGATGACTTCCTGCCGCACTTTCTCTTACTGTTAAAGTGGCGTTGAGTAATAAAACTCCTTGGTCTGCCCAGCGTTCTAAATTCCCGGATTTTGGAAAAAGTACCTGGACATCAGTTTGAATTTCTTTCAAAATATTAACCAACGAAGGCGGAAAAGCTATGCCATCGTTCACCGAAAAACACAATCCATTGGCTTGTCCAAATCCGTGATATGGATCTTGACCAATAATGACAACTTTTACTTTATCAAACGGACAATGGTCAAAAGCAGCAAAGATTTCCGTTTCCTTTGGAAAGCAGGTTTTGGAATTATATTCCTCCTTAACTAAGGAAATCAACTGTTCAAAATATGTTTTCTCAAACTCATTTGCAAGTACCGTTTGCCATGACTTATGTATTTTGACTAACATTATTTTTTTTTACAAATATAAAATTTAACCACATAGAAACATAGAAAATAGATTTTGATAGACCAATTCTTGGTTTCACATAACAATAGTTTTCTCTACTAAAGTGAAACGCCTTTCAAAATTTTTAAAACCTATGTTTCTATGTGGTTATAAAATATATAAATTGAATACACCTAACAGGTATACTTTAAAACTTTGTAACTTTGACACGAGCCATTTTTATGGTGAACTGATAAAATACACTTTACAACTTTTATGATATCCATCAACGATAAAACATTACAAGATTTAGAATTTAACACCGTTTTGCAAACCATTTCAGAAAGATGCAACACGGAAATTGGAAAGCAGAAAGCTCTCGAAATTGTTCCTTTTAAAGACAAGGAAACCTTAATGAATGCTTTATTGCAAACTTCTGAATACCTATCTTCTTTCTCTAATAACAATGCGATTCCCAATCACGGATTTGATAATCTGACTAATGATATAAAGTTCCTAGCCATTGAAGACAGTTTCTTGGAAGTGGCTAGTTTCAGAAAAATAGCAACGCTTTCTGAAACCGTAAATTTGCTGTTGTTGTTCTTCAAAAAATTCCATGATTACTATCCAAAGCTAAATGATAAATCAGCTCAAGTCGAATATACAAAATACATCATTCAAAAAATAGATGAAGTTGTTGACAAATATGGCGAAATAAAAAACAATGCTTCTCCCGATTTAATTAATATTCGCAGAGATATGAATTTGGTTAGAGGCAAAGTCAATCAGAGTTTTGGGCAAGCAATGACACAATACAATTCACTTGGTTATTTGGACGAAATTAAAGAAAGTTTTGTTCAAAACCGTAGAGTTTTAGCCGTTTTGGCAATGTATCGTCGAAAAGTAAAAGGTTCTATATTGGGAAGTTCCAAAACAGGAAGTATTGCTTATATCGAACCCGAAGCAACGCTGAACTATTCCAGAGAATTGAGTAATTTGGAATATGAAGAACGTGAAGAAATTACCCGAATACTAAAGAAATTATCCAGTGATATTCGTCCATTTGTTGAGCTTTTAAAGCAATATCAAGAGTTTCTGAGTGATATTGATGTTATTGGGGCGAAAGCCAAATATGCCAACAAAATAAACGCCATTTTACCAACTATTTCAACTGAAAAACAATTGTATTTTAGAGATGCCTTCCATCCTATTTTGTTTTTAAGCAATTTGGAAAAGAAAGAAATAACATTTCCTCAAACCATTGAATTAAATAGTGATAGTAGAATAATTGTAATCTCCGGACCAAATGCCGGTGGAAAAACCATATCGCTAAAAACGGTTGGATTACTACAATTAATGTTGCAATGCGGAATTCTAATTCCGGTTCACGAACGTAGCACAACGTTTTTATTTGACAGAATCTTAACTGATATTGGCGACAATCAATCGATAGAAAATCATTTGAGCACCTATAGTTATCGTTTAAAAAACATGAATTATTTTCTAAAGAAGTGTAATGGTAAGACTTTATTTTTGATTGATGAATTCGGAACTGGTTCTGATCCGGAATTAGGCGGTGCTTTGGCAGAAATATTTTTAGAAGAATTTTATCATCGAGAAGCATTCGGAATTATTACTACACATTATTCTAATTTAAAAATTTTGGCTAACGAATTGCCTTTTGCATCGAATGCCAATATGCTTTTTGATGAGAAATCACTGGAGCCCATGTATAAGTTGATTTTAGGTCAAGCCGGAAGTTCTTTCACCTTTGAAGTAGCACAGAAAAACGGAATTCCTTTTGGATTAATCAATCGAGCCAAAAAGAAAATTGAAGGTGGGAAAGTACGCTTTGACAAAACTATTGCGACACTTCAAAAAGAGCGCTCCAAATTAGAGAAAACTTCCCAAAACTTAAAAGAAGAAGAAAACAAGACTCGGGAAGAAAGCAAGAAAATGGAATCCATAAATTCTAAAATTCAAGATAAATTAGAACGCTACCAAGAATTGTATGATGCCAATCAGCGCTTGATTTATATGGGACAAAAAATAGATGACATTTCAATGAAATACTTTAATAATAAAGACAAAAAGGTTTTGATTGGTGAGTTTTTAAAAATTGTTGAAATCGAAAACTCTAAACGTAAAAAGGCAACCGTAAAAGAGAAAGCAGCAAAGGAAATCATTCAAAAAATAGTCATCGAAGAAGTCAAAGTAAAAGTTGACGAAATTAGAGCAGAGAAGAAAGAAAAGAAATTAAAAGCTATTCCTATCGAAAAGCCTAAAGTTACTATTAAAGTAGGCGACAGAGTTCGGATGATTGACGGCAAAGCCATTGGAACTATTGATAAAATTGAAAAAAATAAAGCTGTTGTCAATTACGGTGTTTTTACTTCTAAAGTAAACTTAGAGCAATTAGAATACGTTCAAAATAAATAATACTGAAACGATGTTCACTGAACACCTTTAACAAATAGTTTTTAGTGAAGTAAATAAATGCAGCATAAATATGGAAATTTCAGAATTACCAAAAGATAAAAAAATAATCCTTTTTGATGGAGTTTGCAATCTTTGTGATTCGTCAGTTCAATTTGTAATTAAACACGATAAAAAAGATGTTTTCAGGTTTGTTGCGCTTCAATCAGAATTGGGTCAAAAAATAATAAAACACATTGGAATTGACCTTTCGAAGATTGACAGTATTGTTTTGTATGAACCGGGAATTGCCTATTATCTCAAAGCAGAGGCTGCATTTAAAACCGCAACAGCGTTAAACGGATTGTATCCTTTTTTAAAAATATTCTCCGCATTACCAAAATCGTTAACCAATCTTGTTTACGATTATATTGCCAGAAACCGTTACAAATGGTTTGGTAAAAAAGAGAGTTGTATGATTCCTACACCTGATTTGGCAATCAAATTTCTTATATGATAAATGTCATACCAAATCTATTTTTATTAAAGTAGTTTTGAGTGAACTTTAATATTTATAGTATGACATTCTTAAACATTGCAGGGTATTCATGGGGAAATGGAGCCTTTATCATGATTGGTATTTTTGCTTTGGGGCATTATAGCCTTGGTAGGTTTTGTACTGTCAATGATGAATGACAAAAACAAAAAAAACGACTAAGTTTCCTTAGTCGTTTTTCTATTTTATAGAAGCTAATCTAAAATTATTGCTTAACAATTTTCTTAACAGCAGTTCCTTGGTCAGTAGTGATTTTCATCATGTACATTCCGGTTGCTAAATCGTTAACTGAAATTTGACCTTCAGTTGCATCAACTTTTACAGTTTTAACAACTCTACCATTTAAATCAGCCATTTCAACTGAGCTAACAACTGCATTTTGATCGTTAGAAAAGTTTATAACATTATTTACTGGATTTGGATATACAGAAAATTTAGATGATAGGAAATCGTTGGTAGATAATGTTGTTTGCGTAACACTAAAATTATCTATAATCACACCATAATAATCAGTAGCTGAAACTAATGGTGCCGAAACGTTTCTAAAGCTAAGGTAATATACTCCCGATGCTGGTGGCGTAAAAGTAAATGTATACGGATTGTAAGTTATCGCAGCTATATTAGCTTGAGTTCCGATTA
>CALQCV020000169.1 GCA_943329165.2 Candidatus Nitrotoga sp. CP45
CAATTTCATAGAGCGTAACCGATGGACCAACCGTAGCTTTGATCTGGGCAATGTCTATTTTGTAGTTTTTTAACGTTTCTACAATTCGATTTTTGTTTTCTTCTAGTTCTTCTTGATTGATAGTGATGCCAACCGAAGTATATTCTTTCAGCAAATCGATTGTTGGGAATTTGTAGTTGGATAGTTCCAATGTTGGATCAAATTCGCCAAAGTCAGCTACCAATTTTGCGGCTAAATTTTCTTCTATAACATCTTCGTCTGTAGCTTTTTCAATTACAAAAGCTTCATCATGTGTTGGAATTATCTGTGGTTCTGGAGTAGAAGGAGTAATAGCCATTTTCAAGGTTGGTTCCAAATTGATTTCGGAAGCATTTTCAATCGTTGGCTTTAAGTCTTCTTTATTGATTTCGAATTGCGAAGGTTTCAAAGTGGGTTGTTCAAGCTCTTCATCTTCCTTAACCGCAAATTCTTCTAAATTGTAATCAGCTCCATTTTCGGCTACGGTTAATTCGTTTAAATTATTCTTAATGTCCTGATGTTTCTTTTCAAAGAAAGTCTTAATAGCTTCCGGAGAGATTTTTATTTTGAAGATTAAATAAATAACAATCGCAAAGATAATCCCGAGTAGCGTTCCTGTTTTTCCGATATAATCCTGTATAAATTGATTAAGTTCATAGCCAATGGTTCCCCCTAATTCTGGAATAGTAATAGCAAAAAAACCAAATGTTATCGACAACACTATGATTGCAAATAAATCCCAAAACCAAGTGTTTTTGAGTTTTCGAATAGGTAAGTCTAATAGCAAAAAGACGCCACTCAAAAAGCACAACTTGACAAATAGGAAGGAAGCTACTCCAAAACCACGATAGATAAATAAGTTTGCAATATAAGCACCAAATTTACCCAGCCAATTTTCTACAGCTACGCTTCTGTCTGTTATAGAATCAACAGCGCTTTGGTCGGTCTGACCTGAAACGAAGAAGGAAATAAAGGAAACCAAAAAAGCAATTGATAATAAAACCAAAAGAAAACCAAATAGCATTCTGTATTGCTTTTTGGTCTTTAAAATTTTAATATCCGATTGAGGATCTTTTTCTTTAGGATCTTTTTTTACTGTTTTTGCCATTGGTTAGGTATAATCGCTTTAAAAATAGAAATTTAATCGGATGATTATAGAAATTTAGGAACATAAATTAATAATCCTACTACTAGGGCAGCGGTTGCAGCAAACATAACAGCTCCGGCAGCAATGTCTTTAATAAAGCCAATTCTATCGTGAAATTCAGGGTGAATGAAATCGGCAATTTTTTCAACAGCCGTATTTAGACTTTCAATTCCCAAAACTAATCCAAAAGCCAAAGTTTGTATCATCCATTCTTCTTTCGAGATATGGAAACAAAATCCGGCAATTACAAGTAAAACGGCTAATGAAAACTGTACCATCACGCTGTGTTCCGTCGTGATCAGTTTATAGGCACCTTTAAGAGCAAAACCTACGCTTTTTAATCGTCCTGTGAAAAAAGAATTGTCTTTTTGGAATTTCATGCTCAGTGGTTACAGTGCAGCAATAGCGGATTCGTAGTTTGGCTCGATTCCAATTTCAGGCACTTGTTCCGTATATTTAATAATCCCGTTTTCGTCTAAAACAATGACTACTCTTGAAAGTAGACCGTCAAATGCTCCATCAAGTATCTCTAATCCATAGTCTTTACCAAATTTACCTGTTTTAAAATCAGACAAAGTGTATACATTGCTCAAGCCTTCGGATCCACAAAAGCGTTTTTGAGCCAACGGCAAATCGCGGGAAATACACAAAACAACGGTGTTTGTTAATTTAGCAGCATCGGCATTGAACTTTCTTACCGAATTAGCGCAAACTGCCGTTTCTACACTTGGGAAAATATTTAAAACTAATTTACTTCCAGCAAAGTCATTAAGAGTAGTGGTTTCTAAATTACTATTTACTAATTGAAAACTAGGTGCTTTTGAACCTACTTTTGGTAATTCACCACTGGTGTGTGTTGGATTTCCTCCCATTGTTATTAAACCCATAATTGTTTGTTTTTTTTAGACTGTCAAAAGTAGTAAAAATAATTAAGATTAAATTTCGAGTTTTTCGTTTTGTTGACTATATAAATTTTAACATTATTAATTTGATTTATAGTATTGTTTTATCGTAATATTGCAATATAATAATTATAAAACATCATGGGAGCCTCAAAATCCGATTCATTTTCAGAAGAACATAACGAAATAGCCAACTTATTCAAAGCCCTTTCGCATCCGGCCAGAATAGCCATAGTTGATTATTTATTGACGGTTGACACTTGCATTTGTCGTGATATTGTAAACGAATTACCCTTAGCACAACCCACTATTTCGCAACATTTAGCAGCATTAAAAAACGCTAACTTCATTAAAGGATCAATCGAAGGAACTGCGATTTGTTATTGCATAAATCCGGATACGATAGATAAAATAGAAAATCATTTCGGTATGATTCGCCATAAACTAAAAAATAAGTGCTGTTAGCTAATTACTAATTACTAAAAAAAATGAAATTATCACAAATTAAAAACGAACTAAAAAGCTTGTCAACAATAGCTTTTCAATTGCCTAATGGAGAACTGGTTCCTAGTCATTTTCACGTTACTGAGGTAGGTAAAATATCCAAACATTTCATCGATTGCGGTGGCATAGTCAGAAATGAAGAAGTTGCTAATTTTCAACTTTGGGAAGCCAACGATTACGACCACCGTTTGCATCCTGAGAAATTGCTTCACATCATCGAGTTATCGGAAGCAAAATTACAAATTCCCGATTTAGAGATTGAAGTCGAATATCAATTAACAGAAACCATTGGTAAATTTAGTTTGGATTTTGATGGCACTAATTTTCAATTAAAATCTAAATTGACTGATTGCTTGGCCAAAGACAATTGTGGTATTCCAACAGAAAAAATGAAAGTCAAAATAGGTGAGTGGAAGCCAAACGAAACATCATGTTGTATCCCGGATTCGGGTTGTTGTTAAAGAAATAGCACAAAGTTTACCAAAGTGTAACAATGAAATCTCTCGCAAAAAATATATAAAAATGTTTGAAAATCTATCCAAAACCATAAACTCTATCAATCAAATTCAAGTTTCAGAAGTACGAAAAGAAGTGTTACTTCCTTTAGTAGATAGCATCCAAAATAAAGTGAAAGCTAATCAGGAAATTCGTTTGAATTTTATTTGCACACACAATTCTCGAAGAAGCCATTTGTCTCAAATTTGGGCACAAACGATGGCGTTTCACTTCGGAATTAAAAATGTATTTTGTTATTCGGGCGGAACCGAAGCAACCGCTATGTTTCCTAAAGTTGGGGAGACATTAACGAATCAAGGTTTTCAAATTCAGCAATTAAGTGAAGGTAAAAACCCTGTTTATGCAGTCAAATATGACACAAATGAAGAGGCTTTAATCTGCTTTTCAAAGACTTTTGATGATGCATTTAATCCAAACTCAGAATTCGCAGCAATAATGACATGTTCTTCAGCCGATGAAGGATGCCCTTTTATTGCAGGCGCAGAAAAGCGTTTGCCAATTCGTTATGAAGATCCAAAACTATTCGACGGAACCAATTTAATGGACGCAAAATATGCTGAACGCAGTTTGCAAATAGCAAGTGAAATGTATTTTGTGTTTTCTCAAATAAATAGTAATAATTCTTAGTGAACTTTGTGCCTTCTTAGTGCGCTTAGTGGTTAAATTATATGAAAAAAAGATTAAATTTTTTAGATCGATTTCTAACATTGTGGATATTTCTAGCGATGTTAATTGGCGTTTCAATTGGTTATTTTATTCCAAGTTCTCCCGCTTTTATTAATTCATTTTCTTCGGGAACGACTAATATTCCTTTAGCTATTGGATTAATTTTAATGATGTATCCGCCATTAACCAAAATTGATTTTTCTAAAGTGCCTCAAATGTTTAAACAACCTAAACTCTTAACGGCATCTTTTTTCATCACTTGGATTGTCGGCCCTTTTTTGATGTTTTTATTAGCGACAATTTTCCTTAAAGACTATCCCGAATATATGACTGGATTAATCATTATCGGAATAGCACCGTGTATAGCAATGGTAATTGTTTGGAATGAATTAGCAGAGGGAAATAGGGAATTAACAGCAGGATTGATTGGAATTAATAGTCTGTTGCAGGTTTTCTTTTTTAGTTCTTATGCCTATTTTTATTTGAAAATTATGTTACCTCTTTTCGGTATAAAAGGATTGGAATTGAATATTACCATAGCCGAAATTGCTACAACAGTTGGAATATATCTCGGAATTCCATTCGTATTGGCAGTTTTTAGCAGATACTTAATTAAAAGATTTATTGGTGAAAAATGGTTCAATCAAAAATTCATTCCATGTGTTACTCCGATAACTTTGATTGCCTTGCTTTTTACAATAGTAATCATGTTTAGTTTAAAAGGGGAGATGATAGTCGATTTACCTATGGATGTAATTCGAATCGCGATTCCGCTCGTTGTCTTTTTTACCATTATGTTTTTCCTGATGTTTTTTGTCTCGAAAAAAATTGGCGCTAATTATCGCGATGCAGCTGCGTTGTCCTTTACAGCCTCAGGGAATAATTTTGAACTAGCAATAGCCGTTTCCATAGGTGTTTTTGGCATTAATAGCGGACAAGCTTTCGCCGGCGTTATTGGTCCGTTAGTTGAAGTTCCGGCTTTGATTATTTTAGTTAATGTTGCCTTTTGGTTGCGAAAGAAATACTTCAAAGCATAAAAAAAGTCCTAATTGCTTAGGACTAAATTTAATATATGATATTTAATATCTAAAATTTAAACGTGCAACGCTCTATTATCCGTAGCTGCCAATGCTGCTTCTTTCATTGCCTCAGCGAATGTTGGATGTGCATGCGACATTCTCGAAATATCTTCAGCAGATGCTCTGAATTCCATGGCAGTCACCGCTTCGGCAATCAAATCGGCA
>CALQCV020000170.1 GCA_943329165.2 Candidatus Nitrotoga sp. CP45
ATCCAACCCAAACCAGCTTCTAGTGGAGAAGTCGAGTCATTGATATCATTGCCATATAAACAGAATCCCATTTCCAAACGCAACGTATCACGTGCTGCCAATCCAACGGGCTTGATGCCGAAAGCTTTTCCTGCTTCAAATACTTTATTCCAAACTTGTTCTACTTCGGAATTTTTACAATAAATTTCAAATCCGCCTGAACCAGTATAACCCGTAGCTGATATAATTACATGTTCAATTCCAGCAAAATCAGCCACTTTAAAATGATAATATTTAATCGCTGATAAATCTACAGAAGTCAGAGATTGCATAGCTTCAACTGCTTTTGGACCTTGAATTGCAAGCAAAGAATAGTCTTCAGAAATATTTTTCATATCCACACCCAAATCGTTGTGCTTAGAAATCCAATTCCAATCCTTATCGATATTAGAAGCGTTTACAACCAATAAATATTGATTTTCCTTCATTCGGTAAACTATTAAATCGTCTACAATTCCACCATCGTTATTCGGCAGACAGGAGTATTGTGCACGACCAATTTCTAAAACAGAAGCATCATTGCTAGTTACTTTCTGGATTAAAGCCAAAGCATTTTCACCACTAAGTAAAAATTCGCCCATGTGCGATACATCAAAAACACCGACACCATTTCTAACAATTTCGTGTTCGGCGTTTACGCCTTCATATTGTACTGGCATATTATATCCGGCAAACGGAACCATTTTCGCTCCTAGACCTTCGTGTATGTGTGTTAACGCTGTATTTTTCATTGTAATTTATTATTGTAAAAAGATTTACCGCAAATTCGCAAATTATTTTCTGTTTAACTATTCAAATTTGCAAATTAGCGGTTGAATTTTATTGTTATTTGTTTGTTATCTTGTCCCGAATATTCGTGAGACAAAGGATTATTTTCTAACAAAAGGTGGCAATAGTTTGCTGCACACCTCCCCAAACCCAATTCGGACGGAACTGTTTTGACAAAATCCTTTCATAATTACAGAGTCATTATCATTGATGAATTTGCGTTCAGAACCATCATTCATTTTAATCGGATTTTTTCCACCCCAGGTTAACTCGAGCATCGAGCCATAACTATCTGGTGTTGGTCCCGAAATGGTCCCAGAACCCATCATATCACCAGAATTAATTCGGCAACCGTTCGAAGTATGGTGAGCCAATTGTTGCGACATCGACCAATACATATATTTGAAATTGGATTTAGAAACCAAAGTTGGTTCTAGATTTTCAGGTTCTATATACACTTGTAAATTAATATCGAAAGTATTTTTTCCTTTTTGTTGTAAATAGGGAAGTGGCGTCGGCTCTTGAATTGGTCCTCTGCATCGGAAAGGTTCCAAAGCCTCCATAGTCACAATCCATGGGGAAATGGATGAAGCAAAGTTTTTGGCTAAAAAAGGACCAAGCGGAACATATTCCCATTTTTGAATATCGCGGGCACTCCAATCGTTTAATAATACCATTCCAAAAATATAATCTTCGGCTTCGTTGATTGGAATATTTTCACCCATGATGTTGGCATCCGTAGTAATGAAAGCGGTTTCTAATTCAAAATCGATGGAACGTGATGGACCAAATACAGGAGTGTTTTCTCCATTAGGTAAAGTTTGTCCCATTGGTCGATGCACCGGAATTCCAGATGGAACTATGGTTGAGCTTCTTCCGTGATAGCCAACCGGAATGTGAAGCCAGTTTGGTAATAAAGCATTCTCAGGATCACGGAACATCTTACCAACATTAGTGGCGTGCTCTTTACTCGAATAGAAGTCAGTGTAATCGCCAATTAAAACCGGAAGTTGCATTTCTACATCTTCCATTTTGAAGATTACGATATCTCTGTGCTCTTGATTATCTCTTAGTTTAGGATTGTTACTGTCGAAAATGTCTCCAATTCGGTTACGAACTAAGCGCCAAGTCTTTTTCCCGTCCGAAATAAAATCGTTCAAGGTATCTTGCATAAACATATCATCAGTTAATTCAATTCCTTCAAAATAATTTAATTGTTGCAAAGCTCCCAAATCGATAGCATAATCGCCAATTCGAGTTCCGATTGTAATGACATCTTCCTTGGTTAAAAAAACACCAAATGGAATATTTTGAATAGGGAAGTCACTGTCTTTAGGAACTTCAATCCATGATTTTCTAATAGGATTATTAGTATTGTGAGGCATATCCATGTTGAATTATTTGTTGAAAAATTGAGTAATCAAATATATCATTTACTATTAATTTACCAAACCATTTTTGTATTTTTGAGCACAATTAATCGAAATAATTTCAAATGCAACGCGACAAACAAATTTTTGACCTTATCCTTGAGGAACAAGACAGACAAATTCACGGAATTGAACTAATTGCATCAGAGAACTTTGTGAGTGACCAAGTGATGGAAGCAGCAGGTTCAGTACTAACAAATAAATATGCTGAAGGTTATCCAGGTAAAAGATATTATGGTGGATGCGAAGTAGTAGATGTAATTGAGCAAATCGCCATCGACAGAGCTGCAGCGCTTTTTGGCGCCGAATATGTAAACGTACAACCCCATTCTGGTTCACAAGCTAATACAGCTGTTTTTGCTGCATGCTTGAAACCAGGAGACAAAATCTTAGGTTTTGATTTATCGCATGGAGGTCACTTGACACACGGTTCACCGGTTAATTTTTCAGGAAAATTATATACTCCCTCTTTTTATGGAGTGGAAAAAGAAACGGGTGTTTTGAACTATGATAAAATCCAAGAAATTGCAACGAAAGAGCAACCTAAAATGTTAATAGCAGGAGCTTCGGCTTATTCCCGTGATATGGATTTTAAACGTTTCCGTGAAATTGCTGATAGCGTCGGAGCACTTTTGTTAGCTGATATTTCGCATCCTTCGGGTTTGATTGCTAAAGGTTTGATGAACGACCCGATTCCACATTGTCATATTGTAACGACTACAACGCACAAAACCTTACGCGGACCGAGAGGTGGAATCATTATGATGGGAAAAGATTTTGAAAATCCTTGGGGATTAACGACTCCAAAAGGTGAAATCAGAATGATGTCACATATTTTAGATATGGCTGTTTTTCCAGGAAATCAAGGTGGTCCATTAGAGCATATTATTGCGGCTAAGGCAGTTGCTTTTGGTGAAGCGTTGTCGGATGAGTTTTTTACCTATCAAATGCAAGTACAAAAAAACGCTAAAGCTATGGCTGCTGCTTTTGTAAAAAGAGGTTATCATTTAATATCTGGTGGAACGGATAATCATATGATGTTGATTGATTTACGTAACAAAGGAATTTCCGGTAAAGATGCCGAAATTGCTTTAGGCAAAGCTGAAATCACCGTGAATAAAAATATGGTTCCGTTTGATGATAAATCGCCATTTGTAACTTCTGGTATTCGTGTTGGAACACCTGCAATTACAACACGTGGAATGGTCGAAAGTGATATGGAAACTATTGTTGATTTAATAGATAGAGTACTTTCCAATGCTACTAATGATGAATTGTTAGAAGAAATTGCAGACGAAGTAAACGATATGATGAGCGAAAGAGCCATTTTTGTATTCTAGCTATTCATAAAAATAATATAACTATAAAGCCTTCCCAATGGAGGGCTTTTTTTATGATAATTGTTAGACTTTAAAAACTGAAATTGTCGTAAATTTGAGAGACAAATTCTATAAATGCCAAGTTCATGAAATGTTATAAATCATTACTTTTTTTTTCATTTGTTCTTCTCTTCTCCTGTAGTAAAAAAGATAGTGGCCAAATCAAACCTACTAAAGGAACTATAACCGAAAGCGTTTATGCTTCCGGTGTTGTTAAATCGGAAGATCAATACACTGTTTATTCAACCGTCAATGGTGTTTTACAAAAAATCAACATTACCGCAGGGCAAACTATCACGAAAGGACAATCGTTATTTAAAATAGAAAGTGATAAAGCATCATTGAATACTGAAAATGCTCGATTAGCCTATCAATTGAGTAATGAAAATAGTCGTTACATTAAAGATAAAATTGCCGAAATGGAAACTAAGGTTCAAGTGGCTAAAGACAAATTAGCATTAGACCAATCGGTATATACTCGAAATAAAAATATCAAACAATATAACATTATTTCTGAAGTTGAGTATGAGCGAGTAGAACTAGTTTATAAGAACTCGAAATCCAATTATGAAGCTGCTTTAAAACAATTATCCCAATTAAGAATCCAGCTTAAAAATGATCAGTACAAAAACAGTAATAACCTAAAAATAAGCGAAAAATCACAAAGCGACTTTGATGTAAAAAGTGCTTTCTCAGGAGAGTTATTTGATGTTTTGGTAAAAGAAGGCACACTAATAACTTCACAAATGCCATTAGCTGTTATAGGGAAGAAAAATGCCTTTTTATTAGAATTAGACGTTGATGAATATGACATGGTTAAAGTTTCTTTAGGACAAAAAGTAGTTGTTACCTTAGATAGTTATAAAGGAAAGGTTTTTGACGCTACTGTAGATAAAATCTATCCTATTATGGATGAACGTTCCAGAACTTTCAAAATTGAAGTTCATTTTGATACTCCGCCTACAAAATTATATCCAAATCTTTCGGCTGAAGCCAACATCATCATACAAACCAAAAAGAATGTTTTGACCATTCCCAAAAGCTACCTAATAGACGATGAATATGTTTTGGTTAATAAAGATGAAAAGCGGAAAGTTAAAGTGGGTTTAAACGATTATCAGAATATTGAAATTCTAGAAGGATTAAAAGCAGAAGAAACGATTTACAAACCTAAATAATGAATTTCAAACTTATTTTAAATATTGCTTTCCATTTACTTCGTGCTCGATTGAAACAAACAATCGTGGCCGCTGTTGGAGTCACTTTTGGTATAGCCATGTTTATTTCCTTAGTAAGTTTTATGAATGGTTTGAATGATTTACTCGATGGATTAATGCTCAACAG
>CALQCV020000171.1 GCA_943329165.2 Candidatus Nitrotoga sp. CP45
AGTAAAGGTATTCAGGATGCACATTTAGTTTCTTCTCAAATTAGCAACCAAATTCCAAAATCATTTTTGGTTTGGAGCAGTATTGCCAAAAGAGCTTCAGAAACCGCCATTATTTTTGCGCAAAATATTTCATTTCCTATTGAAAGCATTATTTTTAAAGAAGAATTATACACTTTCGATGAAAGTAAGTTGGAAAAAATTATCAAATCATGCCCAAATGAATATGATAACTTAATTCTTTTTGGGCACAATGAGGCAATTACAAATTTTGTCAATAAATTTGGAAACATTTTTATTGATAATGTTTCTACTTCCGGATTTGTAAATATTATATTTGACAATCACTCTTGGAATGACATTGAAAAAGGTGTTACAAAAAAAGTTATTTTTCCTAGTGATTTAAGATAAATATGAGTACAGATTCCCGTTTTCGTTATATAGATAGAGAAAAAAGTTGGTTGGCATTTAACGCCAGAGTTTTACAAGAAGCAGCAGATGAATCAGTCCCATTACTAGAAAGACTTCGATTTATAGGTATTTTTTCCAATAATTTAGATGAATTTTTTCGAGTAAGATTTGCAGCTATTCGTCGTCTTAGTTTGTCAGGTCAAACAGGCGAAAAAATACTTGGTGGAATTTCAGCGCAGCAACTCGTTAAAGAAATTACCGAAATAGTAATCAAACAACAATCGGAAAGTCTGCGTGTGCTTAACGAAATTGAAAAAGAATTAGTAAAGGAAAACATCATCATCATAGACGAAAATGAAGTTTCAGAAGAGCATGAAAACTTTATTAAAGACTTTTTTATCCAAAAAATAAGCCCCGAACTCGTCACCATTATCTTAAATGATTTGGCAGAATTTCCTTTGTTAAAAGACACTTCAGGATATTTGGCGGTCAAATTGGTAATGAAATCAGAGCAAAAATCTGGTATGCTGGGTTTTGGTAAGTCCAAATCGGAAGTACGGTACGCCATTATCGAAATCCCAAAAAACACCAATCGTATTGTAGAACTTCCCAACAAAGATGGTAAGCAATATTTGATAATGCTTGATGATTTAATCCGTTATAATTTGAGCAGTATTTTCAACATTTTTGATTACGAAAGTATTTCTGCACACATGATAAAAATCACTCGTGATGCCCAGCTCGATATCGATAGTGATATGAGTAAAAGTATGCTCGAGAAGATTGCCACGTCAGTAAAAGATAGACGTATTGGCGAACCTGTTCGATTTGTTTATGATGAACATATTGATAAAGACACACTTAAATTTTTTCTTTCCAAAATGGGAATTGATGTTTCCGATGGTGTTATCCCTGGCGGAAGATATCATAATCGTCGTGATTATATGAACTTCCCGAACCTTGGTCGATTTGATTTGTTGTATCCACCAAGGGTGCCGCTTCCAGTTGAAGGTTTGTCCCTCGATGGTAGTCTTTTGAATAAAATCGCCAAAAAAGATTACCTTATAAATGCTCCATTTCAGTCATTTTCTTATCTTATAAAATTCCTGCGCGAAGCCGCTCTTGACCCAAAAGTAACTTCAATAAAAATCACATTATATCGTTTGGCTAAAAACTCTCAAATTGTGAGTTCGCTTATCAATGCAGCTAAAAATGGTAAGAAAGTTACGGTCCAAATTGAATTACAAGCTCGTTTTGATGAAGCTAGTAATATTTCCTATGCCGAGCAAATGCAGCAAGAAGGAATCGAACTTATATTTGGCATCAAAGGATTAAAAGTACATAGCAAAATATGCTTGATTGATCGAATTGAAGAAGGAAAACTAAAGCGTTACGGCTTTATTTCTACTGGAAATTTCAACGAAAGCACGGCCAAAATCTATACTGATTTAACGCTATTTACCAGTCACCAACAAATCTTAAAAGACGTTTCTAAAATCTTTGATTTCTTCGATGTTAATTACAGAATTCATAGATACAAGCACTTAATCGTGTCTCCACATTATACTCGTACTAAGTTGTACAAGCTAATCGATAGAGAAATAAACAACGCCATTATTGGACGTCCGGCATACATTAATTTAAAAATGAATAGCATTTCGGATTATCCAATGATTGACAAATTATATGAAGCCAGTAATGCCGGAGTAAAGATTAAGTTGCAGGTTCGAGGCATTTGTTCTTTAATTCCAGGCGTGAAGGGAATGAGCGAAAACATAGAAGCCGTTAGTATTGTGGATTATTTTTTAGAACACACGCGGTCTTTTATTTTCTGTAACAATGATGACCCGGAAGTTTATATTTCGTCAGCCGATATTATGACACGAAATTTAGATGGGCGAGTAGAAGTGACCTGTCCAATATATGACGAAGAAATCAAAAAGCAAATTATAGACACCTTTAATATAGGCTGGAAAGGAAACGTAAAAGCTCGCTATCATTCAGAGAAATTTGAAAACAAATACCGTGCTCGTGCTGAGGGAGAACCTTTATTCAGAGCCCAACATGAAACCTATAATTACTATAAAGACAGATTGGAAACCTTAAACGATTAAATTTAAACTAATGGCTATTGCCTAATCACTTTTGCCTCAAGATATGATTTCAATTAAAAAATATGCAGCGATTGATATTGGGTCCAATGCCATGCGATTGCTCATTACCAACATTGTAGAGCAACATGATAAAGAGCCTCAATTTAATAAAAGTGCTTTGATTCGGGTGCCAATTCGTTTGGGGCAAGATGCTTTTACGGTTGGAGAAATCTCAGATGAAAATATAGACAGAATGGTTGATGCCATGAAAGCATTTAAATTATTGATGAAAGTTTATAAGGTAGAAAAATACAAAGCATGCGCCACATCTGCCATGCGCGAAGCCTATAATGGAAAAGAAGTAGCCAATATAATAAGAGAAAAATGTGATATAGATATTGATATTATCGACGGAAAAATTGAAGCCACGATTATTGCCTCTTCTGATTTACACGATTTCCTAAAAACCGACCAAACCTATTTATATGTAGATGTTGGTGGTGGAAGCACCGAGTTTTCTTTGTTCACCGACGGTAAAATGATTGCCTCCAAATCATTCAAAATAGGAACAGTTCGTATGCTGAACAATATGGTTAGTGACATTGTTTGGGAAGAAATTGAAAAATGGATTAAATGCAACACAGAAGAATTTGAAAATGTTATCCTAATCGGTTCCGGTGGAAACATCAATAAATTGTTTAAACTTTCCGGAAAATTACAAGACAAACCATTGTCCTATTTATATTTAAATTCACAATACCAATATTTGAATTCTTTGACTTACGAGCAGCGTATCGCCGAATTAGGATTGAATACTGACCGCGCCGATGTAATCATTCCTGCAACAAAAGTATATCTCAACGCGATGAAATGGAGTGGCTCACGCCAATTATTTGTGCCAAAAATAGGTTTAGCTGATGGTATTGTAAAAGCGATGTATCAGGGGAAATTATAATCAGTGAAGTTTACTCATTAATCTCTAGGCCAAACAAATTTCGCATCAATTCTAAATTCGGATTGAGTTCAACCAAACGGTTGTATTTGTCTTGTGGGGTATAACTCTTTTTTAATACCAAAGTTTCATTCACTTTTACATCGATTGTAATATCATGATTATGTAATTTCCCTCTCAAATAACCTAAAAGTTCAGGCTTTTCTTTTTCAAAATCTATTTTAGAACTTTCATTCGGTAATTCGTGAATGATAGTTGTGCCTTCAAGAATTGGGTCATTAATGGTTAACAAAGAAGCCACAATGCGATATCCTTTATCTTCAATGCGTTGCGCATATTTAAGCCATTGCTCCAGCATTTCCGTTTCGGTAAAAGCCTCGCTAGCTAAATGCACTACATCTTTGACAGTCGACTTTTGAACTTCTGCCATTTCTTTCTTCGCCCGAATGCTGGCTAGAGACATTGTGGAAACTTTGGGTTGAAGGTTGTTGGTTATCGGTTGTATGTTATCTGTTGTCTGTTGTCCGTTATCAGTTTTAGGTTCTTCAACTTTTTCGATACTTTGTACTCCTAAATTTGTACTTTGTACTTTCTCTTCACTTAGTGCCTCGTATTTCGTACTTGTTATTTCAGCAATCGAGTAGTCATTCCTGCGATAATACGTTGGTGGAATTATAAACTCAGACTTTTTTTTTTCTCCATCAAAACCGATAGAGCTTAATTGCATTAACGCGAGTTCTACCAAAAGTCTTTGGTTTTGGGAAACCTTATATTTTAAATCACAATCATTTGCGATTTCTATTCCTTTTAATAAAAAGTCTTGAGTTGTTTTTCGCGATTGCTGTCCGTATAATTTTTGTGCTGCTTCACCCATTTCCAACAAAGAAAGTGTTACTGGGTTTTTGGCGACCAATAAATCTCTAAAATGCGATGCCAATCCGGCAATGAAATGATGACCGTCAAATCCTTTAGATAAAATATCATTATAAGCCAACAAGACTTCTGGAATTTTGTTTTCCAAAATCAAATCGGTCATATTAATATAAGTCTCGTAATCTAAAACATTCAAATTCTCGGTAACTGCTTGACGTGTCAGGTTATTTCCACAATAAGAAACCACACGATCAAATATGGATAAGGCGTCACGCATGGCGCCATCAGCCTTTTGAGCAATAATATGTAAAGCGTCATCTTCAAATTCCACTCCTTGACTTTTCGCTACTTCGGCCAAATGTTCTTTGGCATCTTTAACTGTAATTCTTTTAAAGTCAAAAATCTGGCAACGTGATAATATGGTTGGAATGATTTTGTGTTTTTCGGTCGTAGCCAAAATAAATATGGCGTATTTTGGCGGTTCTTCCAGTGTTTTTAAAAACGCATTGAAAGCATTTGCCGAAAGCATGTGCACCTCATCAATGATATATACTTTGTATTGTCCGGTTTGTGGTGGTATTCTAACTTGGTCTATAAGATTTCTGATATCATCAA
>CALQCV020000172.1 GCA_943329165.2 Candidatus Nitrotoga sp. CP45
GGCGCTTTTCGTGAAGCGATTGTAAAAACCATAAAAGAGTTTTATAACAAACCTTTTGAAGCTTCTGATATTCGTAAATCTATTGTTTCTGCTGTTGCAGTAAAAGTGGAAGAACCGGTTTTTGAATCACAAACGAAAACCAAATTAGGTTCTACAGATATTGGTCCGAAAGGTCCTTCAGTGCGTACATTTGTCAATGATTTTATCAAAATCAAACTTGATAATTTTTTGCATAAAAACCCTGAAGTAGCTGATTTATTATTGCGCAAGATTCTCCAAGCCGAACGCGAACGTAAAGAACTTTCAGGAATTCGTAAACTAGCGAAAGACAGAGCCAAGAAATCAAGTTTACACAATAAAAAACTACGCGACTGTCGTGTACATTTAACCGATGCCAAAAATCCGCGAAGTTTAGAAAGCACGCTTTTTATTACCGAAGGAGATTCGGCTTCGGGTTCTATTACTAAAAGCCGTGATGTGAATACGCAAGCTGTTTTTAGTTTACGTGGAAAGCCTTTGAACTCGTACGGAATGTCAAAGAAAATTGTTTACGAAAACGAAGAATTCAACTTATTACAAGCTGCCTTAGATATTGAAGAAGACATGGGTGATTTGCGTTACAACAATATCGTAATCGCGACCGATGCCGATGTCGATGGAATGCACATCCGATTGTTGTTGATTACATTCTTTCTTCAGTTTTTCCCTGAATTGATAAAGGATGGCCATTTATATATTTTACAAACGCCTTTATTCCGTGTGCGAAATAAAAAGGAAACCATTTATTGTTATTCCGATCAGGAACGTGTTGATGCCATCGAAAAACTAAAACCAAAACCTGAAATCACGCGATTCAAAGGATTGGGAGAAATATCACCAGATGAGTTCAAACATTTCATAGGCGAAAGCATACGATTAGATCCAGTGATGTTAGATAAAGCCACTTCAATTGAGACTTTATTAGAATTCTATATGGGTAAAAACACACCGGACAGACAGATTTTTATTATTAATAATTTGAAAGTGGAATTGGATGTGGTGGAGAAGTGATTATAGCACAAAGTAACACGATGTTAATCACAAAGTTTCACAAAGAAATAAGAAAACATTGTGAGACTTTGTGAAACACTTTGAGTGACATTGTGTAACAAAAAATTGCATTATGAACGAAGAAAACGAAATTAGCCGAATTATATTGGATTGTGCTTATAAAGTTCATACAAAATTAGGTTCTGGATTGTTGGAAAAAGTTTATAGAGAATGCTTAGCTTATGAACTTGAAAAATTAGGTTTAGATGTAAAACAAGAAAAAGCTTTTCCAGTTATTTATGAAGAAATAAAAATGGATTGTGGATACCGGGTTGATATAATTGTAAATAATAAAGTCATAATTGAATTAAAAGTAGTTGAAGAATTCACAATAGAACATACAGCTCAATGCTTAACATACATGAGACTTTCAGATTGTAAATTAGGTCTGTTATTGAATTTTTATAAAAAATCATTAAAAGACGGAATCAAAAGATTAATATTATAAACATTGTGGTATTAGGTTGCACAACGTATCAAAAAAAAACATTGATAAACTTTGTGTAGAACTTTGAGAAACATTGTGCTACAAATTAAAATCATAAATGAACAACGACAAAGAAGACGATATAATTCCAAACGAAGACGAGAACAACGAAGAAACGAATGAATCTTCAGGCGATGACGCATTAGATGAAGGGTTTGAAGACCTCAAATCTTCGGGAGATCATTTTTACGACCAGGAAGAGAATAACCCAGAAGACACCATTACCAAAGTTACCGGAATGTACAAGGATTGGTTTTTGGATTATGCTTCCTATGTAATTCTAGAGCGTGCGGTTCCAGCCATTGAAGATGGTTTCAAACCGGTTCAGCGTCGTATCATGCACTCTATGAAAGAGCTAGATGATGGGCGTTATAACAAAGTGGCAAACATTGTTGGACATACGATGCAGTATCATCCTCATGGTGATGCTAGTATCGGTGATGCGATGGTTCAGATTGGTCAGAAGGATTTGATTATTGACATGCAGGGAAACTGGGGGAATATTCTCACGGGTGATAGTGCTGCAGCTTCGCGTTATATCGAAGCGCGTATTTCTAAGTTGGGCCACGATATTTTGTTTTCTCCAAAAATTACCAAATGGGGAATGTCCTATGACGGTCGACGTGCTGAACCAATAAATCTTCCGGTTAAGTTTCCGTTATTGTTAGCACAAGGTGCCGAAGGAATTGCAGTTGGTTTATCCACGAAAGTGCTGCCACACAATTTTATTGAGCTTATTGATTGTTCGATTAAGATTTTGAAGAATAAACCATTTACGTTATTTCCGGATTTTCCAACGGCGGGAATTGCAGATGTATCGAATTACAACGATGGATTGCGTGGCGGACGTGTTCGTGTTCGTGCTAAGATTGGTCAGTTAGACAAACAGACATTGGTAATTACCCAGATTCCGTTTTCAACCAATACATCAACGCTTATTGACAGTATCTTGAAGGCGAATGATAAAGGGAAAATAAAAGTCAAAAAAATAGAAGACAACACCGCAGCAGAAGTTGAGATTCTAATCCATCTTCCGCCTGGTGTTTCTCCTGATAAAACTATTGATGCGCTATATGCATTTACAGCTTGCGAAACTTCTGTAGCGCCTTTGGGTTGCGTGATTGAAAACCATAAACCCTTGTTTATTGGTGTTTCAGATATGCTGAAAATCTCAACAAACAGAACCGTTGATTTATTAAAACGCGAGCTGGAAATTCAGTTGGATGAACTGGAAAACAAATGGCATTTTTCTACGCTCGAAAAGATTTTCATTCGCGAAGAAATGTATATCGATTTCAAATTGTATTCAGACCGAGAAACGCTTTATGTTTATATGTACGAGCGTTTCAAGCCATTCTTAAAATCATTCGTTCGTGAAATTAATGATGATGATTTACAAAAGCTGACACAGATTCCGATGATTCGAATAACGCGTTTCGATTCGGATAAGGCGGATGATTCGATTTCCAAATTGGAAGCCGAAATGGAAGAAGTGAAACATCATTTAAATAATATCATCGACTTTGCTATCGACTTTTTCCAAAATCTAAAAGACAAATACGGAAAAGGCCGTGAGCGTCAAACGGAGCTCAGAAATTTCGACAATATTGAAGCTACAAAAGTTGCTTTACGAAATACCAAACTATACGTAAACAAAGAAGAAGGTTTCTTTGGAACTGGTTTAAAGAAAGATGAATACGTTGCCGATTGCTCCGATATTGATGATGTGATTGTGTTCCTTCGTGACGGAAAAATGATGATTGCCAAAGTTGATGACAAGAAGTTTGTAGGTAAAGACATTATTCATATAGCCGTTTTTGATAAGAACGACAAGCGCACGATTTACAATATGATTTACCGTGACGGAAAAAACGGCTCGACTTTCATCAAGCGTTTTAATGTTTCAGGAGTTACGCGAGATAAATTCTACGATTTAACTCAGGAAAAAGCAGGATCACAAGTTTTGTATTTTTCGCATAATCCAAATGGTGAAGCCGAAGTTATTACGGTATTATTGCGTCAGGTGGGAAGCATTAAGAAACTGAAATGGGATTTAGATTTTGCTGATATTGCTATCAAAGGAAGAGCTTCGCGTGGAAATACCGTAACCAAATATCCAATTAAGAAAATCGAATTAAAGGAAAAAGGAATTTCGACTTTGCGTCCGAGAAAAGTATGGTTTGATGATACGGTCCAAAGATTAAATGTAGATGGAAGAGGAGAGTTGCTTGGCGAATTCAGACCAAACGACCGCTTGTTACTTATTAATCAGTCAGGAAAATTGAAAACTATTATTCCAGAACTGACTACGCATTTTGATGAAGATATAGTAGTGATGGAAAAATGGAATCCAAATAAACCGGTTTCTGCAATTTATTATGATGGCGAGAAAGAACGTTATTTTATAAAGCGTTTCTTAGTCGAGAATGAAAACAAGGAAGAAATCTTTATAACTGAACACGAAAAATCGCAACTGGAAATTGTTTCTACCGATTGGAGACCAATGGCTGAAATTATTTATACGAAAGTGAAAGGCGTTCAGAAAGATAGCCAAACAATTAATCTGGAAGAATTTATTGCGGTAAAAGGCATCAAAGCTCTAGGGAACCAATTGACAGCAGACAAACTGAAGCAAGTAAATTTGTTAGAATCACTGCCTTATGAAGAACCGGAACCTGAACCAGCTGAAGAAATAGAAGTAACTGAAGAAACGGATATTTCAGATGATATTCAGACAGAAACTGATGATGATGGACAGATAACATTAAGTTTAGAATAAATAAATCCCCAACAGTTTGAACCATTGAGGATTATATTTGAAATAATGTTCTAAAATTTAATTCGTAATTTTTACTTTAGGTCTTTCCCTTTGTAGTAATTAATCAATAAATCAACAAATTTACTATAGCTTTCCAAACCATCTTTTTGTTGGTTGGCTTTTAGAAATTGATCATAAAAAGCGTGAAAACCTTTGTCAATAAAGGTGTCATATTGTTTCCAAAAAAATTCAGTTTCTTTAAAGTTCGCAATAATTCCGGGATTGATTGTTGGTCTGAATTCTTTAAATCTTGCCTCATCTTTCATAATCACATTCTCCAAACAATAACGCAACGCCACATTATAGGCAGCATATTGAAAGTATAAATCACCATTTTTAATGCAAGCCATAAAGCCAATAAAGTTGCATTCACTTTCACTGGCATAACCAATTTGATGTGCCATTTCGTGGCAAACAACATTTGGAAAGCTATACATTGGTAACTTATAATTCACTTGTGATTCATTGGTAAACGGATTCAAATAGCCGCCA
>CALQCV020000173.1 GCA_943329165.2 Candidatus Nitrotoga sp. CP45
CCATTCCCTAAAATTTCCTGAGCCGAATTAAATCCTAATTTTTTCCACTCCGAAATATCGACGGTTTTTTCAATTTCCAGTTTTTGTTTTCCATCAATGGATAACAAAACCCCTTTGAAATTAATAGTATCATCATTTTCATTATATTTTGCCAAAGCTCCGATTGGGGCAGTACAACCACCTTCGAGTGTTTTCAAAAATTGACGCTCTATGTAGGTGCAGATTTCAGTTTCAATATCGTTGAGTTGTGAAAGGGCATCAATGGTAAACGCATCTTTTTCCATGGCTAATACGACCATCGCTCCTTGTGCTGGAGCCGGTATCATCCAATCCAAATTGATAAAACTATCTGGTTTTAAATTAATTCGTTCCAAGCCTGCAGCGGCAAAAACAGCTCCGTCCCAATCATTATCTTTCAGTTTTTGCATTCGGGTATTTACGTTTCCACGTAAATCGACAACGGTATGATTTGGATATTTATTCCACCATTGTGCTTGACGGCGCAAACTTCCCGTGGCGATTGTTGCTTCCGAATTAAGGAAATCCAGATTGCCCTTATGAACCAAAATATCCAAAACATTTGCACGTTCTAAAACTGCTGCCTGCACAATTCCTTTTGGCAAAGCTGTTGGCACATCTTTCATCGAATGAACCGCAATATCAACTTGTCCATTTATCATGGCAATGTCTAAAGTTTTAGTGAAAATTCCTGTGATTCCGAGTTCGTATAGTGGTTTATCAAGTATGAGGTCTCCATCCGATTTCACGGCAATAATTTCGGTAGTATAGCCTAAATCTTGAAGTTTTTTTTGAACCGAGTTGGCTTGCCAAAGCGCTAATTGGCTATCGCGCGTTCCTATACGAATGGTTTTTTTGGTCACTTTGTTTTATTTTTCGAGTAAAAAGTAACTTATTAAAAGAATGATTTCTCCTGTTCTAATTGAAATACTTTTTCAATCCACTCAATTCCTTCATCCATTGAATCACCATCTTTTAGTTGATTTACAAAATGATTAGTAATTTTTTGAATTATTCTATTACTAATTAATTCGGCTTGTTCTTCGTTAAAATTAGAATGCTTTTTACGTTGCGCATTCAACTCGCTTTCCTTAATTGCGTTTAATTTTTCTTTCAACGCTTGAATGGTTGGAGCAAACTTTCTGTTTTTTGTCCAAGCTGTAAATTCATCTTTGATTTCGTCTATGATTGCTTCAGCTGCAGGTATATGCAGTTTACGATTCTCGAGTGTTTCGTCAGTAATTTGAGATAGGTGATCTAAATGAATCAGTGTTACACCTTCTATTTCCTGAACATTTTCGTTTACATTTTTCGGAACTGACAAATCTAAAATCAACAAAGGTTTTTTTAGATTCAATATAGCTTTGTCAATGGTTGGGTTTTGAGCGCCAGTTGCCACAACAACAACGTCTGCTTTTTGTAATTCTAACTGCAAATCGGCATAATCTTTTACAATTAAGTTTAGTTTTCTAGCCAGTTTTTCAGCTTTGTCTTTTGTTCTATTAATTAAGGTAATTTGCTCGTGTTTTGTGTGTTTAACCAAATTTTCACAAGTGTTTCTGCCAATTTTCCCAGTTCCGAAAAGAAGAATGTTTTTATTGGCAATGTCTTCAACGTTTCTAATAATATATTGAACAGAGGCAAATGAAACAGAAGTAGCGCCAGTAGAAATTTCGGTTTCGGTTTTTATTTTTTTACTAGCTTGGATAACGGAATTTACTAATCTTTCCATGAACGAATTTACTAATCCGTTTGATTTACTTTGAATAAAAGCAATTTTTAACTGACTGATAATTTCAAAATCTCCTAAAATTTGGCTGTCTAAGCCCGTTCCTACTCGGAACATATGACTTACAGCTTCTTGATTTTTAAATATATATGCTACTTCTTGGAATTCTTCAACAGTTCCTTTGCTGTTTTCGCAAAGCAATTTGATTAACTCGTATGGATGATTGGCAAAACCATAAATTTCAGTTCTATTACAGGTTGAAGTAACGATTAAAGATTCAATCCCTTCAACTTCGGCTTGCATTAACAAGGTTGATTTAGCATTTGCATCCAAGCTAAACTTCCCTCTTAGTTCTGCATCTGCTTTTTTATAACTTAATCCAATGGCATAAAAAGAAGTGTGCTTTGTCATATTATAATTTTCCATATTCTACTCTACCTAAAAAGTACAACAAAACTATTGTTATCTAATTTATAAAAGTAACGCTTAAAGTACTTTTTGTATCGCTGTGAGATATTTTGTTTACGAATTATCTTTTTAGCGTTATTTATTATAAATTTGTACTGAAATCAAGAGCTAACAATTTTATTATATAGACTGATTCTAAATAATATTTTTGCCTGACTTCAAAAATATATACAAAAAAATATCGCTATGGGTTCTCAAGAAATAATAACAATTGAAAATGATTTCACCCTAATTCGTTTTCAAAGCGATGAAAATGAAAGTTTTCATGTAAAAAAGCATATTAATCAAGGACTAATCCAATTTCATTTTGGCATCAAAGGCAAAGCTAAATTTGTATTTAATGAAGGAAGTTATGCTTTAGATTTAAGGGAAGAAAAATCATTGCTTTTTTATAACCCTCAGAAAGAATTGCCTTTGAATTTAGAATTAATGCCTAATTCTTGGGTGATTTCAGTAATAATTTCCATCCAAAAATTTCATGGGTTATTCTCTAAGGACGCAAATCATATCCCGTTTTTAAGCGACGAAAATAAAGACCGAAAATATTATAAAGAGAATGATATAAGCCCATCGATGGCAATAGTATTAAGCCAACTTTTTCATTATAACTTAAATCCACAAATAAAAAATCTATATTATAAAGGTAAAGGTTACGAATTGTTGAGTTTGTATTTCAATCGTTCCGAAGATCCGGATGCAGAGCAATGTCCGTTTTTAATTGATGAAGAAAATGTGTTGAAAATTAGAAAAGCCAAAGAAATTATTATTACAAACATGGCGGAACCGCCTGGTTTAGAAGAACTCTCAGATCAAGTTGGATTAAGTCTGAAAAAGCTAAAAATGGGTTTTAAGCAAATTTATGGTGATACCGTTTATGGCTATTTATTTGATTACAAAATGGATTACGCCCGACAATTATTGGATTCTGGTTCTTATAACGTAAATGAAGTTGGTCTAAAAATTGGCTACAGCACCGGAAGTCATTTTATTGCGGCATTTAAAAAGAAGTTTGCCACCACACCAAAAAAATATTTAATGTCATTAAACCAAAATACCTAATCAAACCGATTTCGTATATCAAACAATTAGTAAAAATAGTAAACATAAAATTACCAAATGAAAGGAGTATTATTAGTTAATTTGGGCTCGCCAGAAAGCCCAACAGCCAAAGACGTAAAACCTTATTTAGATGAGTTTTTAATGGATAAATACGTGATAGACGTGCCATTTTTATTGCGAGCTTTGTTAGTTCGTGGTATTATTTTGCAAACGAGACCAAAAAAATCGGCAGAAGCTTATGCAAGAATATGGACTGATGAAGGCTCGCCACTGATTGTAATTTCGAAAAAAATGCACAAAAAAGTTGCATCAAAAGTTGCTATTCCTGTAGCTTTAGCGATGCGTTATGGCACGATAACTATTAAAAAAGGCTTGCGGGAATTAAAAGATAAAGGTGTCAATGAGGTGATGCTCTTACCTTTGTATCCTCAGCATGCAATGGCTTCGACAACAACAATTTTAGTTTTAGCAGAAGAATTGCGCAAGGAATTTTTTCCTGAAATGAAATTTACAATTGTTCCTGCATTTTATAACAAACCTGATTATATCAAAGCATTATCTAATTCGATAAAAAAACATTTGGAAGGATTTGATTATGATCATTTATTGTTTTCTTATCATGGGGTTCCAAAACGTCATATTCGTAAAACTGATGTGACCAAATCGCATTGCAAAATGGATAGAACTTGTTGCGAAACACCTTCGCCAGCACACGAATTTTGTTACAGTCATCAATGTTATGAAACCACAAAACAAGTGGTGAAATTACTAGGAATTCCAGAAGGTAAATACAGTCAGACGTTCCAGTCTCGACTAGCAGGTGATAAATGGTTAACGCCTTACACTGATGTTGAAATCAATAAAATGCCGAAACAAGGGATTAAAAAATTGGCAGTTGTTACTCCAGCTTTTGTTTCCGATTGTTTAGAAACATTAGAGGAAATTGCAATGGAAGCGAATGAAGAATTTTTACATCATGGTGGCGAAGAATTTTTTGCCGTTCCGTGTATGAATGACGAAGACGAATGGTGTGGTGTTGTTGCGAATTGGATTACCGATTGGTCAAAATAGCATAAAATGGATTTATACAACTACATAAAATCACTCCACCTTATCTTTGTCATTACATGGTTTGCGGGTTTGTTCTATATCGTTCGCCTTTTTGTATATCAAATCGAAGCCAACGATAAACCTTCGCCCGAAAAAGAAATTCTGCTAAACCAATACAAAATAATGACCTATCGTTTGTGGTATATCATAACTTGGCCGAGTGCTATTTTGGCTGTGTTTTTTGCCATTTGGTTATTGATATTAATGCCTGCCTGGTTGCAAATGCCTTGGATGCATGTCAAATTAGGATTTGTAGTTTTACTAGTTGCTTACCAGATAAAATGTCATTTAATCTATAAAGAATTACAAAACGATATTTTTAAGTATTCTTCCAATTTCATGCGGTTGTGGAATGAAGGCGCAACTATTATTCTTTTTGCCGTTGTTTTTTTAGTAATTTTAAAAAATGCTTTCAACTGGATTTATGGTGTCATCGGGATTGTTTTATTTTCGGTTTTGATAATGCTTGGATTTAAGTTTTATAAAAGAATTCGCGA
>CALQCV020000174.1 GCA_943329165.2 Candidatus Nitrotoga sp. CP45
CTAAATGAAAAGTCCAATCCGGATGCGATTGCTTCAACTTTTCAGCAACTTCAAGCAACAAAAAATGATTTTTTTGATCCCGTAAATTAGCAAGACACAAAATCCGTTTTCCGAGTTCCCCTTTTAAAATCGTTTCAGCATTAGTAGAATTATCAATAGTGGTAAAATTGGGCAAATAAACTACATTTCTGCAATTTAGCTCCTTTTCGGCCCAAGCTTTAAGTTTATAATTTACTACAATAATTCCTTTAAAAAAGATAGAAGCAATCTTTAAAGCAAATGATTTTTCAGAACTGATAAACTCGCTCAACCCATTATGATCGTGCCAAATTATTTTAACTTTTGGGTAAATAAATTTGACTAATAATGCAGTAAAATAAGAACTGCTGTGCGCTTGAATAATTTCAACTTTGTTTTCTTTGCTATATTTTTTTAATCTAAAAACAGCGCCAATATCAATAACCGATTTTTTTTTTAAGAAAAGATACGAAACCGAATCACTCAACTGATTTTTCAACTTCCCTTCAGCTCGTGTGGCAACTAAACCCGAAAACTCATTCTTGGTGGAAAGTGCATTTGCATAATTAACAGCCATTTTTTCGGCGCCACCAATTTCCAATGAGTCTATAATTTGGACTATTCTCATGATTTTAAAAGTAGCTTAATTTCTTCTTCAAAAACATCCATAGTAAATTGTCGTGACCATTGAACTGCTTTATTTACTTTATCTTGATACAAATTATTGTTTTTAAGAATTGATTCGATGTTTTGAACATCCTGATTTAATTTTAAATCGAGTAATATTCCTCTTTTTCCATTTTCAAGCATATTTGGAACACAGGAAACTTTCGAAGCTAGGGGAAAACAACCCCAAAACATTCCTTCGGCTACCACTTTTGGCCAACCTTCACTCAACGATGGTAAAACTACAAAATGATTTTCTACATAGGCCTTTTTTATTGTTTCCTGATTTTGGTTACCTTTAAGAAAAATAATATTTTCTAATTTGTTTTCCAAAATGTATTTCTCAAGCATACCTCTTTCAATTCCTTCACCATAAAGAGTCAGTTGAACATTATAACCCTTCTTATACAGATTTTCAACTAATTGAATAGCATACAAAGGTTGTTTACCATTGGAAAGTGTTCCGACAAAAAGAAATGAAATTTTTCCTTCTAATTTTCTGGGCTTAACATCAATTTTATCCTTTTCAAAATAACTTGCGGTGAAAAAAGGCTTGATGTTTTTTGTGCTGGTTTCCCATTCGCCATAGACCAAAACCTGCATATTTTTTGTTAAAAATGCATTCCTTAATATCCATTTTTGCAAACGATAACTCAAAGGTTGCTTGGCGGTTAAATCCCAGTTTCCAGCATACTTAGCCGTTTTTGGTTTTGATGGAAAAAGCATTTGAACCAAACAACCTAACAAACCAATGTTTCCTGGACAACGCAAATGGATGTGGTCTGCGTTTTTCATCGTTTGGTAAATTTTCCATACTATTCTCGGCACTACAATCAAAGAATGTAAAGTGTTTTTAAAACTTGAAATGTCAAAATTAGAAATAGAAATAAATGTAATTTTCTCGTGCTGATAAAATTCCTGAATAGAACTTTTTTTAGTAGAATCAATAGGTGCAACTATTATAACTTCGGGTACGTTTTTTATCCATAAATTCATTTCGCGAACATAAGGTTCGTAACCAAAATAGTTTCCCAATTCGTTACCATGAATTACATGAGTTATTATGGCAAATTTCATCCTGATTTATTTTTTCTGCATTTGCATAGTCACATGCATGCATTTAAACAAATGGCTATCTGATTTAGCCGACAAATCCCAATCTTTTTTATGCCATTTTTTTCCAATGCTTTGTTTTTTGGCTTCAGAAAGGAATGGAATAAAATTCATAATAAAATACCATTTGGATTGACCTAAAAGTCCATGTCGCTCAACAATGGTAAAGGTTTTGGCAAATTTGTAGTAAGTCTTTTTGGTGAATGGCCATTCCCAATCTTTATCCGATTGAAACGGGCGATACAATACACGCATAATTTTTATTGGCAAACTAGTTTCCAATGGATCATAACTTATAATCACTCCGCCTGGAGCTAATTTTTCATCAAGTTTGGCTATTAAAACATCTGGATTTTGAAAATGATGCAAAACACCATAAGCATAAATAATGTCAAAATCTTTTTCAGGAAAATCAGTTTCTGACAGAAAATCAGCTGCAACAGCTTTAGCGTTTGGATAAGGTTTTATTCTTTCGGCAAGTCCTGCTATGGCAACATCGCTCAAATCGAGACCAATAAATTCCTTGCTCTGTTCAGCCATATATATACTCCAATGATTTCCGGCAAAACATCCTAAATCCAATACTTTTTTATTCGATAAGTCACCAAACCAAGTTTTATGAATTTCATAAGACTCATTAAGAATACCAATATCCTTACGTATCTTTTTTAAGGTTTTTTCTCTGAAATAGTACCAAAGTTGTGTTGGCAAATTTTTCTTACCGCTTTTATGATTATAAAAATCTTTTTGTCTTTTATTGGTTTCAATAATTTCTTCCCGTGTTTTCATGGCTTTTTATAAGGTAATAGTAAAGAGTTTGGTAAAAAAATTCTTTACTAAAATGCTTGTAAATATATTGCTAAATGTTAGAAGTGCCAACAATAATATATCTTCTCAAACTAATAAGTTTACTATTGTAGTATTGCTGTAAACGGCCCAATAATTTTTACTTTATTTTTTTTGGTATTTGATAATTGCAATATCTCGCTTGAATAGGAACTTCTGTATATGAGTTTCTTATTTTTTTCAATCGGCAAGTTAGAAATCCATTCAACTTTCGAACAATTATTGGGTACAATATTAAGTTTTATGGTGTCATTTCCCTTCACAAAATCTCTGTAAAAATATGATTTATTGTCTACAAAATCGGTTGCTGTTTTGTATCCATTTTGATATAAAGCACATGAAATATAAGCAGTTCTTCTATCTTGGAAAAAAATTACTCTTTTATCTTTTATCAAAACAGAAACAATTTCTTGTCGTTCCTTTTTTAAAGCTTCAATTTGGTTAAACCATCCTGTATTGAAAAAAACATAAAAATAACCATATAGTGGTCTCGGTCCTTCAAGCATGGGCATATAGAATCCTGATTCAAATTTTACATTAACTTTATTAATTTTTACGCGTCCATCAACATTTTGCAAATCATTATTATTAATTAAGTTTTGAGTTTTCTTGGTATTTAATTCAAATCCAGGTCCACAAAATGTTCCATTAGCATCAATCTGAATTCCTAGAAACCATACCGAAACTAGACTTACTAAAAATAAAGAAAACAATATTTTCTTTTTAATTAAATAATCAAATCCTAACACCATAAGTACCAACAAGATTGGAAAAATGGTTATTAAAAATTTGTATGAAGGAAAGAAGCCAAAGAGGAAAAAAGGAGAAATAGTTAATAGTATAAGTGCTATTAGATTGTAATTAAATTTTGGTTCTCTCTTATGTATTTCATTCATCTTAAACAAACTGAAGAATAAAAGAATTAATAATGCCGGCGTCAAAAAAGCAGAAGCCGTTGCTAAAACAGACAATACAGAAAATTCTGCTTCAGACAAGTAGCCAGTAGTTGATAAAATTGTATCGCCAATACCCTGAAGATCATATCCTGTTATAGAAATAAAATAAAGGGTTAAAACTAATCCCAATAATGCTATTAAAAAAACTTTTAAATACAATGAAAGAGTTTCTTTTGTTAATGGTAATGGCTTAAAGTAAATCAACAAGCCTAAATAAACCGGAATTGAAACCAGCATTGTCCATCTGAAAGGAATTGCTATAGCAAATAAAATAACTGAGAGGAATAGACAATAGTTTTTAGAAGATTTTAAAAATTTAATAAAGTAAATTAATGAGTAAAGAATAAATACAAAACTAATATTGGCTGAATTGATTATCAAACTGTGCAATATAATATCAGGAACTATGAATGGCAATAAAATATAAAAAATGGTTCGGGTTTTGGGCTGAATTTTACCACTGTTTTCAAAAAATATTTCTAAAAATGATTTACATCCTATTAGAATAAATAAGCCGCTTAAATAGGAAATCAATACAGCAAATATCCTAATTGATTCTTCCGTTTTAATACCCGATAACTTAATTATAAAATCAATACCAGAATTATATGCAGCATAAGGTTTTTGAATATTACTATTTCTTTCACAGAGATGATATAAAACTGTTGTAGCATCATCCCCTTCAACATAATTGAAGTTTAAAGTAAAAAAAAACAACAGTGCAAAAACACCAAAATAGTATATATTAATTAAGTTACTTGATCGCATATCTGAAAATTAATTAAGTTATATACTCAGCTGATAGGACAATTGATAATGTGATTCAAATCAAGCTCATAGTAAATTGGTAACCGCATTAGAAATTCTCTATAAACATCTGTTTCCAGCAGTTCATTAGAGGAAGTATTGTTTTTATTAAACGAACAATTGTTCAAACTGACACAGTGAAACACAGGCAATATATTATTTTTCTATTATTTTGGCTTATTAAAAAATAAACTAAACCAGCCCATTGTTCTCCCAAGAGCTTCGGTGAAAGCCTCTTTTCGTTTATTTTTTGTAAAGGTATTGCTAAATCTAATGATTGTCAAAAGTATCGTTATCGCATGCCATTTAATCTTTGCATCTAATAAAGGGCTTGGGTTTTTGGTTCTCCAAACATACCATCCGTTTCGCACCACCATTTTACCATACTGATATTTATTAGGTCTTCCTGAAGC
>CALQCV020000175.1 GCA_943329165.2 Candidatus Nitrotoga sp. CP45
ATTATAATTCCAGCAGAGACAGGTGAACTTGCCAGTGGATTGTCCGGTGAAGGAAGAATGGCAGAGCCAGAAAACATTGTTGCTTTTTTGGAAAAAGATTTAAAGCGGCAATTGCCTTTGAGAGGAAAAAAAATACTTATTACAGCTGGACCAACCTACGAAGCGATTGATCCCGTTCGTTTTATTGGAAATCATTCTTCAGGGAAAATGGGATTTGATATTGCTGAAAGAGCAGCCGAATTAGGAGCTTCAGTAATTTTAATTTCGGGCCCAACACACTTAAATTTGCAAAATTCCTCTATTAATTTAATCCGGGTGAATTCAGCTCAGGAAATGTATGATACTTGCCATCAACATTTCAATGCGGTTGATGTTGCAATTTGTGCAGCTGCTGTTGCAGACTATAGACCAAAATTTGTAGCAGAACAAAAAATTAAAAAAACTGAAACTGCATTAACAATTGAGCTCGAAAAAACGCAAGATATATTGGCCTCATTGGGAAGAAATAAACAAAACCAATTTTTAATTGGATTTGCTTTAGAAACTGAAAATGAACTTGAAAATGCCAAGTTGAAAATTCAGAAAAAAAACTTAGATTTGATTGTTGTAAATTCGCTCCAGGATGAAGGCGCAGGTTTTGGAAAAGCAACCAATAAAATTACATTTATCGATAAGGATCTAGTTGTTGAACCGATGGATTTAAAATCAAAAGAATTGGTTGCAAACGATATAATTAACAAAGTAATTACACATTATGAAATGAGCACAAAAAGTAAGTAGTTTTTACGATTTTCTTCAAATGCGAATTCCATGTGACAAATTAAAAACAATTTATACTACATGAAAAATAGAATCAGTTTTCTTTTATTACTTTTTGTTGGAGTTGTACAAGCGCAACAATTAAATTGTTCCGTTCAGATTAATTCGGATCAAGTGGCAACGACTAACAATCAGATATTTAAAAACTTAAAAACTTCGATAACTGATTTTGTTAATAAAACGGATTGGGCAGGAATTGAATACAAACAAAATGAGAAGATTGAATGTTCTATGGTGATCATCGTGAACAGCTATGAATCAAACCAGTTTTCTGCAACAATTCAGGTGCAATCTACACGACCGGTTTTTAATTCGACTTATGCAACGCCCGTATTTAATTTTAACGACAAAGATTTTAGCTTTCGATATGTTGAATTTGAAAACTTACAATTTAATCCATCTAATTTCGATTCTAATTTAGTTTCCGTTTTGGCTTATTATAGTTATATGATTCTTGGTTTTGATGCCGATACCTATTCATTAATGGGCGGAAACAAAAATTATGAAGTAGCGCAACAAATACAATCCGTAGCGCAACAAAGTGGTTATAAAGGCTGGAGTCAAGCAGATGGAAATCAAAATAGATATTTCTTAGCAACCGATATTCTTAGCGGAACTTTTGATGCTTACAGAGAAGCTTTGTATCAATATCATAGAGAAGGTTTGGATGCTATGAATGCTGATGTAAAATCGGGAAAAGATAAAGTTATCGATGCAATTACTACGCTTACGGTACTGTCTAAAGTTCGCCCAAATGCTTTTTTAACGAGAGTATTTTTTGATGCAAAAGTGGATGAGTTAGTTTCGATATTGTCTGCAGGTCCAAAAGTTTCTTTGACTGAAACTATCGAAAATTTAAATAAATTGTCACCACTAAATGTAAGTAAATGGCAAACGATTAAGTTATAATTAGTACATTTACTACTGACACTTTTCTTCAATTTCTGCACATGATTACATCGTTATCCATTGAAAATTTTGCCCTTATAGAAAAATTAGATATCGATTTTTCGAAGGGTTTTTCAATTATAACTGGCGAAACCGGAGCCGGAAAATCAATTCTTCTTGGTGCATTGGGTTTGGTTTTAGGAAAACGTGCCGATTTATCTTCCCTTAAAAATAAAGATGAAAAATGTATTGTAGAAGCCAATTTTGCAATTGGAAAATACAATTTACAATACTTTTTTGAAGCCAATGATTTAGATTATGAACAAGAAACTATAATTCGAAGAGAAATTCTTCCTTCCGGAAAATCAAGAGCATTCATAAATGATAGTCCGGTTAATCTTCAACAACTGCAGGATTTAAGTTTTTATTTGATAGATGTGCATTCGCAGCATCAAACTTTAGAACTATCGGAAGAAGAATATCAATTTAAAATCATTGATGCTATTGCTAACAATCAGGAGTTTCTTAGCGAATTTCAATCTGGTTTAAAAAAATACCGTTCGGCGAAATCGAGTTTAGAATCTAAAAAAAATGAGTTTTCATCCATCTTAAAAGAAAAAGATTATAACGAGTTTTTGTTTCAAGAATTGGAATCTGCTAATTTAAAAGAAGGCGAATTAGAAGAATTAGAACAACAGCATCAAGCCTTAAGCAATGTAGAATTCATCAAAGAAAATCTTTCTGTGCTTTTGTCTATTGCAACTGAATATGAATTTGGAGTGTTGAAAAACTTAAAAGAATTCAAAGCAGTACTTCAAAAAAATAGTAATTTTTCGACTGAATATCAATCGCTTTTTGAACGCACAAATAGCATTCTAATTGAATTTGATGACATTATCAAAGAGTTGAATCGAGAGTCAGATTTGGTTTATAATGATCCTGAGAAATTGGAAGCCATCAATCAAAAGTTGCAACTAATATACAATCTTCAGAAAAAGCATAACGTTTTAACTATTGAGGAATTAATTCAAATTCAAACGGAGTTGGAGAGTAAAGTGGTTTCGGTTTCTACTTTAGAAGAAGAAATTGCAAAACTTGAAATCAACATCAAAGATTTCGAATTACAGTTAGATGCTATTGCTTCTAAAATAAGTCAAAGTAGGAAAGAAGCGGTGCCAAATTTAAGTGAAAAACTAATTGAATTATTGAATCTGTTGGGCATGCCAAATGTTCGATTTAAAATTGATGTAATTCCTTCAGGAAGTTATCACAACAACGGAAAAGATTCACTACAGTTTTTATTTTCTGCTAACAAAGGAACCGATTTTGGTTTGTTGAAAAAAGTGGCTTCTGGTGGTGAAATGTCCAGAATCATGTTGGCGGTGAAATCTATTTTATCTCAATATTCAAAACTACCTACAATTATTTTTGACGAAATAGACACGGGCGTTTCAGGTGAAATCGCTAATAAAATGGCAGAAATAATGAGAGATATGAGCAAAACAATGCAGGTCTTTGCTATAACACATCTTCCTCAAATTGCCGCAAAAGGAGCAAACCACTATAAAGTATTCAAAACGGTTTCGGGAGAAAACACCGTTTCAGAACTGAAATTATTAAACAACGATGAAAGAATAATTGAGATTGCAGAGATGCTTTCTGGTAAAGATATTTCAGATTCAGCCGTTAATCATGCTAAAGCATTGTTAAATTGAAATCCTAATTTATTACTTTTGTAACTTCTACCTGTCGGCAGGCAGACAAAAAAACTAACATAAAATACATATCATATGATTATTGAACCAAGAATGCGAGGATTTATTTGTTTGACAGCTCATCCGGAGGGTTGCGCTCAAAACGTTAAAAATCAAATTGAATATGTAAAATTAAAAGGGCCTATCGATGGCGCTAAAAAAGTATTGGTAATAGGAGCCTCAACTGGTTTTGGTTTGGCTTCAAGAATAACAAGTGCTTTTGGTTCAGGTGCTGGCACCATTGGGGTTTTCTTTGAAAAACCACCGTCAGAAGGTAAAACGGCAACTCCGGGTTGGTATAATTCGGCTGCTTTTGAAACAGAAGCTGAAAAAGTCGGTTTGTATGCTAAAAGTATCAACGGTGACGCTTTTTCTAATGAAATAAAACAACAAACAATTGATGTAATCAAAGCGGATTTAGGGCAAGTTGATATGGTAATTTACAGTTTGGCTTCGCCAGTCAGAATGCATCCGATTACCGGAGTTTTGCATCGTTCAGTATTGAAACCTATCGGACAAACATTTACAAATAAAACAGTTGATTTTCATACAGGTTTAGTTTCTCAAGTTACGATTGAACCGGCAAATCAGGAAGATATTGACAACACCGTTGTTGTAATGGGCGGAGAAGATTGGAAAATGTGGATAGATGCTCTAAAAAAAGCTGATGTTTTAGCTAATGGAGCAACAACTATTGCTTATTCCTATATTGGTCCAGAAGTGACTGAGGCGGTTTACAGAAAAGGCACAATTGGCCGTGCCAAAGATGATTTGGAAGCAACAGCATTCAAAATCACAGATGACTTAAAAGCATTAAACGGGAAAGCTTATGTTTCTGTGAATAAAGCATTAGTAACGCAAGCCAGTTCAGCCATTCCTGTAATTCCGTTATATATTTCGCTATTGTATAAAATTATGAAAGCTGAAGGCGTTCACGAAGGTTGTATCGAACAAATACAACGATTATTTGAGCAACGACTTTATACAGGAAAAGAAGTGTCTACTGATGAAAAAGGTAGAATCAGAATTGATGATTGGGAAATGCGTGACGATATTCAGGAAAAAATAAAAGTATTATGGACAAAAGCCACTTCTGAAAATTTAACCGAGATAGGAGACTTAGCAGGTTACAAACAAGATTTTCTTAACCTATTTGGTTTTGGTTTTAATAATGTTGATTACACTGCTGATTCGAATGAATTAACTAAGATTAAAAGCATCGAAAGTTAATTTGTTGCTATTTATGTAATTACTCTAATTTAAAACTCACAATTTATTTGTGAGTTTTTTTTATTATCTATATTTTTGCCGCAAACAAATTTAAAA
>CALQCV020000176.1 GCA_943329165.2 Candidatus Nitrotoga sp. CP45
GCAAACAGGTTTCCAAGAAAAAGTAATTTCGGAAGGAAGAAATAAAAAATTAATCCCAACCTTATTGGTTTATGGTAAAGACGGAGAATTGATCCGTTCATACAACTTACCAGTTGGAGCGCACCTTATGGTGGAAGACGGAGAGAAAATTAAAGCAGGTAAAATCCTTGTAAAAATTCCTCGTCGTTCTTCAAAAGCAGGCGATATCACCGGAGGTTTACCAAGAATTACGGAGTTATTAGAAGCTCGTAATCCTTCAAACCCAGCAGTAGTTTCTGAAATTGATGGTGTTGTTTCTTTTGGAAAAATCAAAAGAGGTAATCGTGAGATTGTAATCGAATCTAAATTTGGTGAAATTAAGAAATACTTAGTGAAATTATCAAGTCAGATCTTGGTTCAAGAGAATGATTTCGTAAAAGCGGGTGTGCCTTTATCAGATGGAGCTATTACACCGGAAGACATCTTGAGAATTCAAGGCCCATCAGCTGTTCAACAGTATTTGGTAAACGAAATTCAGGAAGTATACCGTTTGCAAGGGGTAAAAATCAACGACAAACACTTTGAAGTTGTTATTCGTCAGATGATGCGTAAAGTAAGAGTGGAAGATCCGGGAGATACGTTATTCCTTGAAGAGCAATTAATTCACACAGCTGATTTCTTGGTTGAGAATGATAAATTGTACGGAATGAAAGTGGTAGAAGATGCAGGTGATTCTGAAGTATTAAAACCAGGTCAGATTGTTTCTCCTCGTGAAATGAGAGATGAAAATTCTTTATTGAAACGTAACGATAAAAATCAGGTTGTAGCTCGTGATGTAATTACGGCTACCGCAACTCCGGTACTTCAAGGTATTACCAGAGCTTCATTGCAAACCAAATCATTTATTTCAGCGGCATCGTTCCAAGAGACAACAAAAGTATTAAACGAAGCAGCAGTTGCTGGTAAAGTAGATACACTTGAAGGTCTTAAAGAAAATGTAATCGTTGGACATAGAATTCCTGCCGGAACAGGTATGAGAGATTACGATCACACCATTGTAGGTTCGAAAGAAGACTACAACGAGATTATGGCTAGTAAAGAAGAGTATATCTATTAAAAGCCTCACCCTAACCCTCTCCATAGGAGAGGGAACTGGGAATGAGATAAACAAAAGCCACTAGTTTTAAATTTAATAAGTTTTTAATTAGTGGTTTTTTTAATTAAAGATTAATTTTAATTAGAAAGAAAATGTCAGTCTCTCACGAAGCTTGGGGTCGAAGACAAAATCAAGAGTTTGAGAAATAAATGGTGTGGGTATGAAAAAACAAACCATTTTGTATATTTGTGACTATGAATTTGATTAATAAAAATATTGAACTTATCAATGCACTTTGCAAATCACACAAAGTAAAGCGTTTGTACGCTTTTGGTTCTGTATTAACGAATCAATTTAATGAGCAAAGCGATATCGACCTAATAGTGGATTTTAATGAAGTACAATTGTTAGACTACGCCGACAATTATTTTGACTTAAAGTTTTCTTTAGAAGACACCTTTAAAAGATCGGTTGACTTATTGGAAGAAAAAGCAATAAAGAATCCTTATTTCAAAAAAGCTTTAGACAAAAATAAGCAATTGATTTATGGATGATTATATCTACGCTTGGCTTTACGATATCAAAACTTCGATAGAAGAAATCGAAAGTTATTTTCCAAACGGTAAAGTTTTTCAACAGTATCAGGGTGATTTGAAAACGAAACGTGCTGTAGAAAGAAATATTGAAATAATTGGCGAAGCAATGAGTAGAATTTTAAAGATTGAACCCAAAATCAAAATTTCCAACTCTAGAAAAATTGTTGATGCCCGAAACAAGATAATTCACGGTTATGACGAAATTTCTAATGATGTTATTTGGGGCATTGTTGTCAATAATCTTCCAGTCTTAAAAAATGAAGTAGAAAGTCTTTTGCCTTAAAAACGTTATTTATATTGCAATGTCAAAATCAATAGCTCTATCAATTACAATAGCAAATCTAAAATCTAATATCTAAATCAAATATCAAAATGAGCGATAATAATCAACAACAAGGACAAATAAATATAGAATTGGATGAGAAAACAGCCGAAGGAATTTATTCTAATCTGGCCATTATCAATCACTCTGCTTCTGAATTTGTTATAGATTTTGTAACAATTATGCCGGGTGCACCAAAGGCAAAAGTAAAATCAAGAATAGTATTAACACCACAACATGCTAAAAGATTTCTGAAAGCATTGGGCGAAAACATTCACCGATATGAACAAGCTAATGGCGAAATTAAAGACGTAGAGCAACCACAGATTCCACTGAATTTTGGAACTGCCGGACAGGCATAAATATTAAGTTAGTAAACTAAACCATTTCAAGTAATTGAAATGGTTTTTTATTATCCGTTACCACAAATATTTCTCCCCAGTCTGCTATAGGGTAACTACTTTTGTCATTCCGTCTCGTCTTTTTAGACGAGAGAGGAATCTCAAAAAATTAAATGATAAAAGCCAATTCTGCAATGGAAGCAGAGCAAACTTATTTTATCCAAAACTTTTTTGTCAAAAAAAAGACAGTATCAATAAAATATAAAACTTCGTTTCTTGTCAAGACGTTCTCGTCATGTAAATCTTCTAAAATAATTCCTAATTCAGGATTGAAATAATCATTATTACGAGTGTTTTCAAAACCATTTTGTGTTAAAAATTTTTTGACTTGCTCCAAATCAGTGTTAGTAGTAATGGCGACATAGGATTGTTGAACTACAGCATACAATATGCTTTTATCTTTTATAAAACCAATTAATTCATAAGCAGTATCAGGGAAAAAATAATTGTGAAGTAATAAATTGTATAAATAATCTCTCCAGGAAGTGTAATAAATAGAATCATTTAATTTATATACATATTCAGAATCCTTTAAATATACCTTTTGTTCCGCACCTTCGCTAACATATTGAGAAAGGTTAATGTCTTTTGCCCAAAGATTATTTAGAATTATGTAATTTTCTAATCTCTGTGTTTCTTCACTTTTGAAATGCTTTGTGATTTCAATTGATGGGCTTGTTGTTTCGCCATTTTTAAGGTAATTGGCGATTGCTTGGATAGTTGTTCCAAAGCTAATTTGGCTCTTTCCTGAAAGGACATTTTGTAATTCATATCTCAAATCATTTTGCATCAGCAAATATAAGAAATATTATTCCTTAAATAGTAAGTTGTAATTTCGCCAAATTTTTATGCAACACTTTGCGAATCTGCGACTTTGCGAGGTGATTTTTAACCAAGAATTTGCATCGCCAGTTGGCCAGTTCTCGAGTTGCAAATCCGCTATCGGGTTAGTGCTTTTGTCATTTCGTCTCGTCTTTTTTGACGAGAGCCGAATCTCAAAACAGATCTATCAGGTTTTTAAAAACCTGTCAGGTATTATTTTCTAATGACCCAATTCTCAATGTGAATTTCTGCTAAATTTTTAAAGTCGCTGCTATTTTCTGTTACTAAAGTTAATTTGTTTTCAACTGCAGTAACACCAATTAGCAAATCAAACTCGTCATTTTGTGGTTTTCCGATTTTTTTTAAGCGAACTTTTTCTTCTGCATATTTTTTTATAGAACCATAAATTGGAATAATTACAATTCCTTTCAAAAAAATATCAACGGCTTTGTGTGATTTTATTTTATCAGCACTGTTTTCAGCACCAAATCTTAATTCTAAAACAGTTATTTCTGAAATATAGCAGTTTTCTAGTCCTTTCTCTTTTATAGTTTTATCAATTTCATATTTTCCACGAAGAAAATGCACACAAATATTTGTGTCAAGTAAATATTTCATTAGAAATTAATTTCTTTTTTTCTAAATTTTCTACTTGCTTTTATTTCAGTTATTATTTCATCAGAAGTTTTCTCACTTGAAAATGCTCCAAAAGACTTAAAGAAGTTACTTTCTTTACTTTTGTTTTCCGCTTTCAATGATTTTGTTAATTTTTCAATTAGTTCAAGTTTACTTATTGAATTTAAACTTTCGAATAATCCAATATAATTTTCTATTATATTTTTATCAGTAAAAGTCATTTTTAAAAATTTATCATTCAAATATAACAAATATTTCTAGTTTTTCAATCTCATAAATTATTTTTCCTTCGCCAGTTCCCTATAGGTTACTACTTTTGTCATTCCGTCTCGTCTTTTTTGACGAGAGAGGAATCTCATCAGACCTACCAGGTTTTTAAAGCCTGTCAGTTCTAGACGAATTTTGCTTTGCCTGTTCGCTATCAGTAACACGGATTCCAAAAGAGCGGAGCGAACTGACGAAGTAAATCTGTGCTTTAAGTTACTATTTTAGTAAGCATTATTCATCATCTTTTTCATATCCTTCATAATAATAGGACTGCTCAATTCCTTTAAAAATAATTTCTCTATTGTTAATTTCGTCAGTTAAATTTTGGCCTAATAAAGTTCTTAATTCCAAACCATTAATTGGGCTTCTTTCCATGGCTTGTAAGTAAAGTGACTTATCTATAAATTGCCAATTCACTAATTTTTTAAGTCTTGTTTTTAAAATCATATCGAGCCAAATACGCATTGTTCTTCCGTTACCTTCCATAAAAGGATGAGCTATATTCATTTCAATATATTTTGCAATAATTTCCTCGAAATTGTTTTCAGGCATTTGTTCAATTTTTACCAAAATTTCGTTTAAATATAAAGCGTTTGCAAATCTAAAACCTCCTTTTGATAGGTTATGTTCGCGTACTTTTCCAGCAAAATCGTATAAACC
>CALQCV020000177.1 GCA_943329165.2 Candidatus Nitrotoga sp. CP45
AGTTACTTTGTCAAAATCTGTAATGCCTAAACCGTCGCGTTGTTCTAATTCCTGACCGTCAACTTTTATACTTCCTTTAATTACAAAAACATACAAACCGTTCCCTTCTTTTTTGCGATTGTAATCGATAGTAATTCCTTTATCTAAATTACCCATGTGAAACCAAGCATCTTGGTGAATCCAAACACCAGAGTCATCAGCATTCGGAGAAAGAATTTGTTGTAATTTGTTATGACGGTCAGAAGTGTCTAGTGTAATTTGTTGGTAACGTGGCTCAACCTTTCTGTATTTTGGGAACACCCAAATTTGCAACAAATTGGTTCTTTTATCATGATTCGGATTAAACTCTGAATGTTGAATTCCGGTTCCGGCGCTCATCACCTGAATGTCACCAAATTTAATCACTTCGGTATTGCCCATGCTGTCTTTGTGTGCCAAATCACCTTCAAGCGGAATGGTAATAATTTCCATATTATCATGCGGATGTGTTCCGAATCCCATGCCTGCAGCGACGATGTCATCATTTAAAACACGCAATACGCCAAACTGAACTCGATCTGGATTATAATAGCTCGCAAAACTAAAAGTGTGGTGCGCGTTAAGCCAACCATGGTCTGCATGTCCGCGAGTACTGGCTTTGTGCAAGATTGTGTTTTTCATACTGATATTAAATAATTTGGAATAAAAAAATGTCCCGATTTAGACGGGACAATTGTATTTTTTTAATGTTTGTGACCTTCGTGGCTATCATGTCCTTCTACTGGAAGAAGCTTAAAACTTGAAGCTATAAATTTGTTGTCTTTAACCTCACCAACCACTTCTGCTTTTCTTATGGTAGAACAAAATCCGTCTGCGGCATGAGCATCGCCATGTTTGTGAATGTCGGTTCCATCTACAAAATAGGATTTTCCATCAACACGAACGGCTAAATCACAACCGCCTTTGCCTTTCATTCCGAATTGGCATTGGCCACAAGCGGCTTCTACGGTTTGTGTTTTTGGTTTGTCTTGTGCATTTACAGAAATGCAGATAAAAAGAACAAGAATTGAAAATAAATTCTTCATGATACTATAAAATTTAAGCTAAAGCTTCCTTGATTCTTTTGAAAGCTTCGGTTAATAATTCTTCACTGGTTGCATAAGAAATTCGGATGCAATTTGGATTGCCAAAAGCGTCACCCGTTACTGAGGCAACATTGGCTTCGGATAATAAATACATCGAAAAATCATCAGCATTATTAATCAATTTTCCGCGTAATGTTTTACCGAAATACGAAGATACATCAGGAAAAACATAAAAGGCACCTTCAGGCGTATTGATTTTTAAACCTGGAATATCTTTGGTTAACCCAACTACTAAATCTCTACGATTTTTAAAAGCAGAAACCATTTCGTTTAAAACACTTGGGTCGGCATCAATAGCAGTAATTGTTGCTCTCTGCGCAATAGAATTTGCTCCGGAAGTCACTTGACCTTGCATTTTTGTACAAGCTTTAGCAATAAATTCAGGTGCGCCTATATAACCAATTCTCCAACCCGTCATAGCAAAAGCTTTGGCAACACCATTTACTGTTATTGTTCTTTCAAACAATCCCGGAACGGAACCAATGCTATAAAATGTCCCTGAGAAATTAATGTGTTCGTAGATTTCATCAGAAACGATATAGATGTTAGGGTATTTTTCCAATACTTTACCAATAGCGGTCAATTCTTCACGGTTATAAACAGAGCCACTCGGATTGCAAGGCGAACTGAACCACATCATTTTGGTTTTTGGTGTAATGGCGGCTTCCAACTGTTCTGCCGTTATTTTGAAATCGGTTTCTACCGAAGTTGGCACTTCAACGGGAACGCCACCAGATAATTTGATGATTTCAAAATACGAAACCCAATACGGTGCAGGAAGAATTACCTCGTCACCATCATTCAGCATTACTTGAGCAATGTTATATAATGATTGCTTCGCGCCAGTAGAAACTACAATATTTGCTGGTTTATAATCTAAATTATTATCGCGTTTGAATTTTCTACAAATCGCATCTTTCAACTCAATGTAACCATCAACAGGCGAATAAGTACTGTAGTTTTCATCGATTGCTTTTTTAGCAGCTTCTTTGATGAAATCAGGTGTATTGAAATCGGGTTCGCCCAAACTTAAACTGATGATGTCTTTTCCTTGTGACTTTAATTCTCTTGCTAATGCTGCCATTGCAAGGGTTTGTGATGTAGATAAATTATTAATTCTGTCAGATAATAGGTTGTTCATGTTGTGTTGTAATTAAATATTTTATATTTTAAAATAAAAACCATTAAGGTATTAAGAAAATTAAGATTTTTGGTGCTTAATATTGCTTAATATCTTAATGGTTAAAAAATCTTCATTTAAAATTTTAGGCTAATTGTGGTTGTCTTCCTAGTTCTCTTAAATGTTTGAAGTGCGAAATGATAGCCGCTCTAGTTGTTTTAAATTCATAGTATGGTAACTCACATTCTTTAGCGGTTTGTTTTACGATTTCCGCAATTTTCCCATAATGAATATGGCTAATATTAGGGAATAAATGATGTTCTACCTGATGATTTAATCCGCCGGTATAATAATTTATCAACCAATTTTTCGGTGCAAAATTAGCGGTGGTAAATAATTGATGAATCGCCCAAGTATTCTCAATTTCGCCATTGTCATCCGGAATAGGATTTTCAGTTTCTTCAACAACATGTGCTAATTGGAAAACCACACTTAATATAACGCCAGCCGTGTAATGCATCACCAAAAATCCTAAAACCACTTTCCACCATGTGATGCCCATAACCATTGGCGCCACTATCCAAATGGAGAAATAGATAACCTTAGTGATGATTAAAGTTGTCCAGCGTATAGCAGGTTTTTTGAATTCACCATAAGATAAATTTCTTTTTAAATAGCGTTTCATTTGAAGAAAATCAGTAGTAATTGCCCAATTAAAAGTCAGCAATCCGTATAAGAAAACAGAATAAAAATGCTGAAATCTGTGCAGTTTATACCATTTTGCTTCTTTGGTAAAACGCATAATTCTTCCTGCTTCTAAATCTTCATCATGACCAAGAATATTGGTGTAAGTATGGTGCAAAACATTGTGCTGTACTTGCCAATTGTAAACGTTTCCGGCCAAAATATAAATGCTCCCGCCCATAAATTTATTTACCCACGATTTAGAAGAATACGCACCGTGATTTCCATCGTGCATCACATTCATTCCAACTCCAGCCATTCCAACTCCGATTACAACATTAAGCAAAAGATAAACCCAAGAAGGCATATCCATAGCTAATAAAAAGAAATAGGGCGTCAAGAAGATAGAAAACATTACAATAGTTTTTATATGTAGTTTCCAGTTTCCAGTTCTGTCAAGATTGTTCTCTTTGAAATAGTTGTTTACTCGTGAATTTAAAGTTCTAAAAAATTTTAGACTGTCATTCTTAGAGAACATAGGTGTTGTAGTATTCATGTTTTTGATATTCAAATTTGGCGTAAATATAATTATTATAATTTTTTAAAGTTTATAAACAAATCATAATTATCAACCAATAAGTATTATTTTTGTTGAAAATCAAATTTATGGAAGAAATTCTGGTACAATTTCCTAATCTTACTGAAAATCAAACACTACAGTTTCAAAAATTGGAAGCATTGTACCAAGATTGGAATGCTAAAATAAATGTGATTTCCCGAAAAGATATTGACGAGTTATATACTAAACATGTTTTGCATTCGTTAGCTATTGCTAAAATTCAGCCGTTTGAACCCGGAACTTATATCCTTGACGTAGGAACTGGAGGCGGATTTCCCGGAATTCCATTAGCGATTTTGTTTCCTGAAACGCGTTTTTATTTGATAGATGTTATTCTAAAAAAAATCAATGTGGTAAAAGCCGTTGCTGAAGCATTGGAGTTAAAAAATGTAAAAGCCGAACAAATAAGAGCTTCAGAAGTTAAAGGCGATTATGATTTTATTGTGAGTCGAGCTGTAACCAATATGCCCGATTTTGTTTCCTGGATAAAAGACAAAATCAAAAAGCAAAACAAGCATCAATTGCATAACGGCATTCTTTATTTAAAAGGTGGCGATTTGACTGAAGAATTAAAAGATTTTCCAAAAGCAACCGAATATAAAATCGCCGAATTTTTTAAAGATGATTTCTTTGAAACCAAAAAAGTAGTGCATTTACCACTAAAGTTTAAAGCATAAAAAAAGGCCTCTCCTTACAAACGAGAGCGTTTTTTATGTATTAACTCTTAACGATTTTCTTCGTTACACTTCCTTTTTCATTGCCGATTGTGATAAGATACATTCCTTTGGATAACGAAACCGGAATTTCAAAAGCCCCATTTAAAGTTACGTTTTTCTGTAGATAAATAGTTTTTCCCAGTATATCTGTTACCAAAATGGCAGCATTTTCAATCGTAGTTAATGTATTAATCAGGATTGAATTTTGAATCGGATTTTGCACCCAAATAGCATTTAAGGCAGCATTTTCATTTGTAGACAACGCTGGATTTAAAATTTCATTCAGAGCAAATGCGGTATTATGAGTGTTTAAAGTAACGTGATTTTCATTTACTGTTGGGATAGATGAAGCCGCAAATGGAGTAACTGAACTTCCAGTTACCGGAGAGTATATGTTTTGAGTATTTGAGATTGCCATCGAACTCCATGTTGGTATAAAAGTAAAATAATCGGCATTCAAATTGGCAAAAAATTCTGTTAGTAATGGATCTGTGCCTAAGCCTCCCGCCAAACC
>CALQCV020000178.1 GCA_943329165.2 Candidatus Nitrotoga sp. CP45
AATAACTTTAAATCCATAATCGGTCAGAGCCCATGCAGCATGTTCCCGACTACTTCCACATCCAAAATTATCTCCGGCAACCAAAATACTTCCGTTATAAGTTGCATCATTCAATGCAAAAGTGGATATCGGTTCGCCCTTCTCGTCAATGCGCCAATCTTTAAACAAATGATTTCCAAATCCTATTTTATCGGTAACTTTTAAAAACCGAGCAGGAATAATTTGATCCGTGTCAATATTTTCAATTGGCAATGGAACAGCGGTTGATTTTAATTGAATAAACTTTTCCATCTTAATTTAATTGTTGTGATATGTCAATAATTTTTCCTTCAATGGCTGTTGCTGCCGCTACTAATGGACTTGCCAAAAGTGTTCTTGCTCCTTGCCCTTGTCTTCCTTCAAAATTTCTATTGGAGGTAGAAACACAATATTCTCCAGCTGGAACTTTATCATCATTCATAGCCAGGCATGCTGAACAACCAGGTTGTCGAATCTCAAAACCCGCTGCTTCAAAAACTGCAGTTAAGCCTTCTTCCTGAATTTGTTTTGCGACTTGCTGTGAACCAGGAACTATTAATGCATTGACATTTGATGCTTTTTGTTTTCCTTTAATATATTGGGCAACGACTCTAAAATCTTCAATTCTGGAATTAGTACAACTACCTATAAAAACATAATTTATGGGTTTGTTGATTAAGCTTTCTCCTTTTTTAAAACCCATATAATCTAATGATTTATCAAAAGAAGCATCTTCAAGAACAGGAATAGTATCGGTAATTTTAATTCCCATTCCTGGATTTGTACCATACGTAATCATTGGCGCAATGTCTTCTGCATCAAAATGATATTCTTTATCAAAAATGGCATCATCATCAGATGTCAATGTCTTCCAATAGTCTATTTTTTGAATTAATTCTTCCCCAACCGGAGCAAATTTTCTTCCTTTGATATAGTCAAAAGTGGTTTCGTCTGGCGCAATCATTCCACCTCTTGCTCCCATTTCAATACTCATATTGCAAACTGTCATTCGACCTTCCATGCTCATTTCGCGAAAAACATTTCCGGCATATTCACAAAAATAGCCTGTTCCCGAATTGGTTCCGATTTTAGAAATAATATACAAAATCACATCTTTGGCCGATACATTTTTGGCCAATTTTCCATTAACATTAACGCGCAAACTTTTAGGTTTATTGAGTAACAAACATTGACTTGCAAAAACTTGAGCAACTTGACTCGTCCCTATTCCAAAAGCAATACTGCCAAACGCACCGTGAGTTGAGGTGTGACTATCGCCACAAACCAATGTCATTCCGGGCTGCGTAATTCCAAGTTCAGGCGCAATGACATGCACAATCCCTTGATATTGATGACCTAAACCGTATAATGTAATTCCGTTTTTAGTGCAATTTTTAGTAAGCATTTCGACTTGGTTTCTAGCCAAATCATCTACAATTGGCAGATGTTGATTTTTTGTTGCCACGTTATGATCTGCAGTAGCTACAATTTGTTGTGGACGAAAAACTGGAATGGAACGTTCTTCTAATTCAGCGAAAGCTTGTGGACTTGTTACTTCGTGAATTAAATGCTGATCTATATATAATATTTGCGGACCATCAGGAACTTCTAAAACCACATGATTATCCCACACTTTATCAAATAATGTTTTCTTTTTCATGATTATACTAAAATACCAATGTTACTGTTTTGAATAATTTGATGCACATCCTGATCTATGACTTCTTTTTTTCTATCGGCTAATTTTACAAATTCCAGATAGACGATGTCCAATTGAAGTTTGGTCAATTCATAACCGATTTTTTTTGCGCGATAAGCCAAAGCAGCTCGACCACTGCGTGCGGTAAGTATAATTGAGGAATCATTTACCCCAACATCCTTTGGGTCGATTATTTCATAAGTTGATTTGTTTTTAATCATTCCGTCTTGGTGAATTCCGGAGCTATGAGAAAAAGCATTCGCACCTATTATAGCTTTGTTTGGTTGCACCAGCATTCCCATATGGTCGGAAACCATTTGACTTGTACTATACAATAATTTAGAATTGATGTTCGTATCTAAACCCAAACGAGGATGCTGTCTTAAAATCATGACAACCTCCTCGAGTGATGTGTTTCCGGCTCTTTCGCCTATTCCGTTGATGGTGCATTCTATTTGTCGAGCACCATTTATGACTCCCGCAATTGAATTGGCCGTAGCCAACCCTAAATCATTATGACAATGACAGGAAAGAATAGCCTTTTCAATTCCGATGACATTTTCTTTAAGATATTTTATTTTGGCACCATATTCATCCGGAAGACAATATCCCGTTGTGTCGGGGATATTTAATACTGTTGCCCCGGCTTTAATTGCTTCGCTGCATATTTTGGCTAAAAAAACATTATCGGTTCTTCCGGCATCTTCTGCATAAAACTCGACATCGTCAACAAATGATTTTGCATAAAAAACGGCTTCAGCTGCGCGATTTATTATTTCATCTTGTGAAGCATTAAATTTATATTTGATATGCGTTTCGGAAGTCCCAATTCCCGTATGAATTCTCGGTTTTTTGGCAAATTGAATAGCGCGTGCCGCAGCATCAATGTCTTCTTTGACTGCACGTGTTAAAGCACAAACTGTAGCATTTTTAACCGCTTTTGAAATGGCTTCAACCGAATTAAAATCGCCTGGACTTGAGATTGGGAAACCAGCTTCAATAACATCTACACCTAATTCGTCCAAACGCTGAGCAATTATTAATTTCTGTTCTGTATTTAATTTACAGCCCGGAACTTGCTCTCCGTCGCGCAAAGTAGTATCAAATATTTGAACTTTTTGGTTTTCCATTTTAATAATTAAACTTTAATTAGTTTCTTTATACGAATATATATTTTGAATTATTAAAATGAAATCTAATTTTTAAATACATTACACTATTAAACCAAATCATTATTCATTTAAAACTCTGATTTACTGTATATTACAATATAATTTTTACGATGGCAAACCTAACAAAAGATAATTTATTTGTACTTATTTCCTCTCTTTCAAAATCAGAAAAGAGACAATTTAAATTGTATGTCAATCGATTAGGAGATAATGAAGACGCCAAATTTTTACAGCTTTTTACCTTGTTGGATAAAATGAAAAGCTATGATGAAGATGAAATTCTAAAGAGTAAAATCGTAACCAAGCAGCAACTTTCCAATTTAAAAGCACATTTATACAAACAAATTCTCATTAGTTTGCGGATGAATCCTATTAATCAAAATATTAGGATTCAAATTCGGGAGCAATTGGATTTTGCTACTATTTTGTATCAAAAGGGATTATACAAACAAAGTTTAAAAATTCTGGATAAAGCCAAGGGAATTGCTCTTGAACATGACGAAAAGAACATTGCCTTTGAAATAGTTGAGTTAGAAAAAGTTATTGAATCACAATATATTACACGAAGTATTGCCGGTCGTGCTGATGAGCTCACTATTGAAGCGATGGGATTAAGCAAGCAAAATGTAATTGCCAGTAAACTATCTAATTTATCATTACAACTGTATAGCATTATGCTAAAAAGTGGTTATGCTAAAAGTGACGCTGAGATGCAGGAAATTACAAACTATTTTAACAATAAAATGCCAAAATATCAATATGAAAATTTGGGATTCAGAGAAAAATTATGGCTTTATAAAGCGCATCTGTGGCATAGTTTTTTAATTCAAGATTTCCTTTCTTGTTATAAATATTCGAGTAAATGGGTTGCTCTTTTTGATGAAAATCCACAAATGATTTCTTTAAATCCGGTTTGGTATATCAAAGGAAACAGCTACCTATTAGAATGTTTGTATTTGATAAAACACAAATCCTATATGAAAGATGTTTTAGAGCAACTTAAACAAACTATTGCATTAGATTCTTTTCCGAAAAACGATAATTTAAGTTCATTGTATTTTCTGTGTTTTTATAACACCAAATTAAATTTGCATTTCCTAGAAGGAGATTTTGAAGGCGGATTGTACTTGGTAGATGAAGTCATAAAAAATATCAAGAAAAACGAAGATCGAGTTGATGAGCATCATATTATGGTTTTTTACTATAAAATTGCCTGTCTTTATTTTGGTGCCGGCAACTATAAAAAATGTATCGAATATTTGAAGAAAATCATCGAAAACAAAAACCTAACTATGCGAGAAGATTTACTCTGTTTCGCACGTGTTCTTAACGTCATTGCTCACTTTGACGCTGGAATGGATTATCGCCTTGAAGCGCAATTGAAAAATACCTATGACTTTCTCATCAAAATGAATGAGCTTCATGAGGTGGAACGAGAAATGATAAAATTTTTGAAAAATTTAGAAACTATTTATCCAAATCAACTCAAAGCAGAATTCATAAAGTTGCATGAAATATTACTTGTTTATGAAAATCACCCCTATGAAAAAAGAGCTTTTCTATATCTGGATGTTATTTCTTGGCTAGAAAGTAAAATTCAGAATAAACCTGTAGCACTGATAATTCAGGAAAAAGCAAAGAAGTTGCTTCGATAATAAAACTCTGTTTTTTTTGATAATTTATTACTTCTCTCTAATATAAATATCTATTGGAACGCCGGAGAAATCCCAGTTTTCACGGATTTTATTTTCCAAGAACCGTTTATATGCTTCCTGAACGTATTGCGGTAAGTTCGCAAAAAACACAAACTGTGGTGTAGGTGTTGGTAACTGCATACAATATTTAATCTTCACA
>CALQCV020000179.1 GCA_943329165.2 Candidatus Nitrotoga sp. CP45
CCATTAATCCAAGAAAGTGAAACCATGGATTATAAGGATTTGATGGATGGATACGAAAGTATTTCTAGAGATTTTCCTCTACCACAATACAGCATTTCCATCGTTCACGGCAAAATGAAACCGGCAGATAAAGATGCCGAGATGAAGCGCTTTGCCGAAGGAAAAACCAATATTATGGTAGCTACAACGGTTATTGAAGTTGGTGTAAATATTCCGAATGCGAGTGTGATGATTATTGAAAGCGCTGAGCGTTTTGGACTATCTCAACTACACCAATTACGCGGACGTGTTGGTCGTGGCGCTGAACAGAGTTATTGCATATTGATGACCTCATTTAAATTATCGAGTGATAGTAAAATTCGTTTGGAAACTATGTGTAAAACTAATGATGGTTTCGAAATTGCAGAAGTAGATTTAAAACTGCGTGGTCCTGGCGATATAATGGGAAAACAACAAAGTGGTATCTTACAACTTCAAATTGCTGATTTGGTAAGAGATAGAGATATTCTTTTGGTTGCCAGAAATGAAGCTCTAAAACTTTTGAAAAAAGACCCATCAATGACTTTGCCAGAACACCATAATTTGAGAAGTGTTTTTATAGAACTTTCAAAAAAGAAGAATATTTGGAATTACATTAGTTAAACATAAAAAAGACAAGACAATGATATCCTACAACACCAAAGACTGGTTTACTTTTATCTTCCGTTTTCACAAAGCCGATACGTTTAGAACGTTGCTTCCAATCATGTTTGCGATTGGAGTTTATGCTGCGGTTATTGGTTATGCTGAAGTGGAATATTGGAAATTAGACGAAAAGAGCTATGTAAAAAACATAACGATTATGCACGGAATGCTAGGTTTTGTGATCTCGTTATTGCTAGTTTTCAGAACGAATACTGCTTATGACCGTTGGTGGGAAGGACGTAAACTTTGGGGAAGTTTGGTCAACAATAGTCGCAATTTTGCTATAAAATTGTCCGCTATTTTGAAAGACGAAAGTGATAAACAGTTTTTCAGAAAGATCATTCCGAGTTATGCTAACGTATTGCACAAACATCTAAAAAACGAAGATACAGCCAAACAACTTTTTGATGATTTAGATTTGGAAATCGACCATCAGAAGCACAAGCCAAATCAAGTCGCAATGTTGATGTTTCAAAAAATCAATGAATTGTATATTGCCAAAAAAATAACCGGTGACCAATTGATTATTTTGAATGCCGAAATACAATCGTTTACCGAAGTTTGCGGCGCTTGCGAGCGAATCAAAAACACACCAATTCCCTATTCTTATAGCGCATTTATAAAGAAGTTTATTTTCTTTTATGTTATGACTTTACCTTTTGGCTATTCTTTTAGTCTGGGCTATTATGTGGCGCCTGTAGTCGTTTTTATCTTTTATGTTTTGGCAAGTTTGGAATTAATTGCAGAAGAAATTGAAGATCCTTTTGGCAGCGATGTCAACGATTTGCCTACGAAGAAAATATCAGAAAATATTAAGAAACACGTAGAGGAATTGCTTTAGAAGCACAGTTATTACACAGAGATTCATGGAGTAAATTAGAGATTCACAGAGGGATTTAGGTAACACTCGTGATAGATTAGTCTCTTAACTTCTTTATAATACAAAACGTTCTAGTTAGCCCCGATAGGAGCGACATCCTTTTTTAGGATTGGCAGAAACGATAGTAAAGGCATATCAATCCTAAAAAAGATATAGCGGATAGCGGGACGTATTATCCTTAAATGCAAAGTCGTTATGCTCCTAAATATTAAAAATTAAAATGCTGATAAAAAACGCCTGAAAACTTTCTTCCTGCGAGCATCATTGATTATATTTGCACTCGTTAAATAGTAGGCATATATGAAGATTTCATACAATTGGTTAAAACAATTCATTAAAATAGATTTAAAATCAGAAGAAACGGCAAGCTTACTGACCGATTTAGGTTTGGAAGTGGAAGTAGTTTCCAACTACCAATCGGTTCGTGGTGGTTTGCAAGGTGTTGTGGTAGGTCATGTTTTGACTTGTGAAAAACATCCTGATGCCGATAGATTAAGTATTACGACTGTTGATTTAGGAGATGGAAGTCCGGTGCAGATTGTTTGTGGAGCCACTAATGTTGCTAAAGGGCAAAAAGTACCAGTTGCCACCATCGGAACTAAACTGTTTGACGCAGCAGGTGTTGAGTTTGAAATCAAAAAAGGAAAAATCCGCGGACAGGAAAGCCACGGAATGATTTGTGCCGAAGACGAATTAGGTTTAGGAACAAGTCATGACGGAATTATGATTTTGGATGCTACTCTAAAACCGGGAACTCCCGCAGCTAAAGTATTTAATGTGGAAAACGACGAGGTTTTCGAAATTGGTTTAACGCCAAATCGCGCGGACGCCATGTCCCATTATGGTGTAGCAAGAGATTTACGTGCTAGTTTATTACAAAAAAACAGCAGCATCGAATTAATCACGCCAACAGTTAGTACATTTCGAATTGATAAAAGAACCCTAAAGATTGATGTAGATGTTAAAGACAGTAAATTAGCGCCTAGATATTGTGGCGTGACCATTTCTGGGATTACAGTTAAATCATCACCTGCTTGGTTACAAAATCGTTTGAAAGCTATTGGTTTGACTCCAAAAAACAATATTGTTGACGTTACTAATTATATACTTCATGATTTGGGGCAACCTTTACACGCTTTTGATGCTTCCAAAATCAACGGGAAAATTATTGTCAATACGGTTGCTGCCGGAACAAAGTTCGTCACACTCGACGATGTAGAAAGAACCTTGCACGAAGAAGATTTGATGATTTGCGACGAAAAAGGACCGCTTTGTATTGCTGGTGTTTTTGGTGGGAAAAGCTCTGGAGTTATAGAAACCACAAATTCTATTTTCTTAGAAAGCGCTTATTTTAATCCGGTGAGTGTCCGAAAATCGGCAAAAAGGCATGCTTTGAATACGGATGCGTCGTTTCGCTTTGAAAGGGGAATTGACCCAAGCATCACCGAATTTGCATTGAAACGTGCAGCATTGTTAATCAAAGAAATTGCCGGTGGTGAAATTACATCTGACATCGTTGATATTTATCCAAAGAAGATTGAAGACTTCCCTGTATTCCTGAATTTTGATAAAACCGCCAAACTAATCGGGCAAGAATTACCACAAGAAACCATCAAGAAAATTTTGGCTTCTTTAGACATTAAAGTAAACAGCGTTACCGATAAAGGTTTAGGTTTAATAATTCCTTCTTATCGTGTAGATGTACAACGCGAAGTGGATGTTATAGAAGAAATTCTGAGGGTTTATGGTTACAACAACATTGATTTTACCAAAAAACTAAATGCTACTGTTGCCAATTCAGCCAGAACAGAAGATTATAAAGTGCAAAATATTGTGGCAACTCAATTAAATTCGCTCGGATTTCACGAAATGATGGGCAACTCCTTAACATCGCCAGATTATGTGAAATTGTCTGAAATGTTGAAAGAAGAATTTAATGTGATGATGTTAAACCCTTTGAGTAATGATTTATCAGCCATGCGTCAATCATTGTTGTTCTCTGGTTTAGAGGCAGTATCTTATAATATCAACAGAAGAAATGGTGATTTGAAATTATTCGAATTCGGAAAAACATATCACAAATTACCGTCGGGTTATGATGAACCCAAACACTTAACGCTTTTTATAACCGGAAATAGAGTTGCGGAAAGTTGGACGACAACTGAAAAACCATCTGATTACTTTTTGTTTAAAGGCTTTGTTGATGCTGTTTTAAATCGTTTAGGAATTTGCAAAATGCAAAACAAACCGGTCGCATCTGATGTTTTTGCAGAAGGAATAGCGATTGCTACTGGTAATGACATCTTAGTTGAATTTGGAACCGTTAAAAAATCAATCTTAAAACATTTTGACATCAAGCAGGAAGTATTCTTTGCCGATTTTAATTGGAATTTGATTTTGAAACTTATTAACAATAGAATCAAGTTTACTGATATTCCAAAATATCCAGAAGTAAGAAGAGATTTAGCATTATTAGTTGACACTACAGTTGCTTTTGATACTATTTATAATATTGCCCGTCAAACCGAAAAAAGTTTGCTAAAAGACATCAATTTATTTGATGTGTACGAAGGTAAAAATCTACCGGAAGGTAAGAAGTCGTATGCGGTTAGTTTCACGTTGCAAGACAATACTAAAACGCTAACAGACGAACAGATTGACAAAATCATGAGCAAGCTGCAAAAGAATTTAGAAACCGAAGTTGGTGCCAGTTTGAGACAATAAACAGAATAGATTGAGACCGGACGGGTTTTAAAAACGGATCAGGTATAGATACAAAAAAACTCCCAATTTTCATCGGGAGTTTTCTATTTATAGGAAACGGAGAACTATTTCTTCTTCTCGGTTTTTTCCATTTTTGCTTTTAATCCGGCAAGGATGTCATTATTATCTCCAAGAGTTGAAGCTGGAGCATTATTGTTAGCGCTTACTGCTTCTGCAACCGCCTTAACATTCTTCTCTTCTTCTTCTCTAAAGATAGCGGTGTGAGAAGCTACAACTCTTTTGAATTCTTTGTTGAATTCAATAACTTTAAAGTCAGCTACTTCACCTTTTTTCAATTTCTTACCATCTTCTTTTTCTAAATGACGTGTTGGAATAAACGCAACAACATCGTCACCAAAATCTATAGTAGCACCTTTGTCAACAATTTCAGCGATTGTTCCGTTGTGGATAGTTCC
>CALQCV020000180.1 GCA_943329165.2 Candidatus Nitrotoga sp. CP45
CTAAATCTTTTCCTTCACTGTTTTTAGTTAAAGCGCCAATTGGGAACAATTCCGTAGCAAGACCTTTCGATTTTTGTTTTACAAAATGTACCTGTGATTGATTGTCGATTATAGGATAGGAGTTGGGTTGTAAAGCGATGCCGGTAAATCCGCTTTTAGCCGCTACTTCCAATCCGTTAGCTATTGTTTCTCTGTCTTCAAAACCCGGTTCGCCGAGAGAAGCGCTGGTGTCAAACCAACCTTGTGAAATATGAAGGCCTTGTTGTTCAAATTCCTGATGTGAATCCGATTTGGTTAATGATACTCCAATTTTTTCAAAGACGCCATTCGTGATTTTTATATCAACGGTTTGATTATGAAACGGACTTCGTGGATCTATAATCTTGGCTTTTCGGAGGATTAGGTTCATTTTACAATTTTTTGAATGAGTAGTTCTAATGCTAAAAAGAGTAAGGCTAAAATCACAAACCATTTCCAGATTTGCGCGTCGGTTCTATCGGTCTGTATGGTATTGAATACGGTTTCAACATCATCAATTTCTGTAAAGTTACTTGCAGCATCAGGGTTTGATAATGCCAAATTGCTTTCGGTACGATTATAATTAAAACTTATGTTTTGTATCAGATTTCCACCGTTAAAAATACTGAAATTTCCAGCTTCTGTTGGATTGTCATTAAAAGTCATTTTGACTTTCGTGTTTAGCAATTGTTGTACGGGAATAAAACTTTCGGCACTATTTTTTACTGTTAGAATTTCATCTTTTGACAACAAAGCATCGACTACAAAAGGTTGGTCTTCTCCAATGATAAGAGCATTTACACCTGTTTTTCGACTGCTTTGCGCCATATTGTAGAACGTTGGAACAATTAGTGGCGAGTTTTGGAAATTGCTATTGTTTTTGTTGATTGGCGCCGCAAAAACATAGACTGAGGATAAGTCATTTTGTATCGAACTCAAGAACGGACTTTGATCTTCATAAGTTAATATTGACGGAGTCGTACTGGTCAATCCGAATGATGTTTTAGTCATCGGATACTGAAAATTATCAATCTTCTTTTCAAATACCGAACTAAATAATGGATGACTGAAATTAATTTTAGTTACTTTCTTGTTTGGTTGTGATGCCGTTTTGAATTGGAGTTCCGGAGCTTCGGGACCAAAGTTGGCCACAAACGAATTCAATGCTGTTATATTATTTTCCTGAGCCGGAATAAAAACCAGGTTTCCGCCTTTGGTTACAAATGATTTTAAAGTAGTTTGCAACGCTTGCGGAATTTCTGACAATTCATTCAACACAATCGCATCTTGTTTTTCTAACAGATTATAATCCAAATTCGCTAGCGGGAAGTTGCTGTAATTGAACTCATCATTAGTATAAATTCGAGTCAGAAACTTACTCTTTTCTATATCACCAATACTGATAACATTAGTTAAACTTGGTTTTGAAATACTGAAATAATACGTATTGTCATACGCCAAACCTTTATCTGAAACAGAAACATAGCCATGAAAATCTTCCTTTGGAATGGTGAAGTTGATGGTTTTGGTATTCGTTTCAAAGTTAATAAGCGTTTTAGCAATTAACTTATTTTTATTGTATAATGCAATCGGAATATCCTTGAAATCTTCTCCATTTGCAGATAGTTTTATACCAATATCATAAAAACTATCCAATGTTTCTTTTATGTAAACACTATCAATGGCAATGTTGTTCTTTTGTTCCGCTTCGGGAATGATGAAGTAAACATTGTCTTCTTTTCTAAAACTTTTGGTTTGATTGGTTTCAAGACCAACCGCATCGGTAATCACTATGATGTCTTTATTGAAAGCTGATTTGCGCGCATTGATTTTGGCAATCAAATTATCCAAACGAAATGCCGATGCACTATATTTCAAGTCCTGTAAATCTTTTTGAATGGTCTTAATATCCGCATTCCAATAATTATCAGAATTGGTAATCAAAGAGAAATTCTGTGCTTCGGGAGTATGTTCTAATAAATCCTGAACGGCACGTTTTAAGAGCTCTCCTTTTTTGCCTTTGGCCTGCATACTATAGGAATTGTCCAGAATAATATACATTTCGTTGGTATTCTTTTTACTGTCTTTGGCAGCAAAGAAAGGTTGGGCGTAAGCAAATATCAAAAAGGTAAGCAGCAATAATCGTGTTAGAAGCAACAACCATTTTTTGATGGTGGAGCTTTTACGGGTTTGCACTGAAAGTTCTTTTAGGAATTGTACGTTGGTGAAATATTCTTTCTTGAAACGACGCAGTTGAAATAAATGAACCAGAATTGGGATGACCAATAAGAAAAGAAAGTAAAGGACTTCTGGGTGTTTGAACTGCATTTTTAATTTTGTTTGTCAAAGATAATTATAGTTTTCAGTTTTCAGTCACAGTTTTCAAAAAAAATATCTAAACTGATGACTGAGACTGCCTACTGCGACTATTTCTTCTTCCTCTTCGCTGCTCTAGTTTTCAATATATTTCTATTAACTGAGGTTCCGGTTTTTTTCTTAGTTTTTGATGGACCGCCAAGGTTTACTTTTGAATTCTTCTTTGCTTTTTCGTGAAAAGAAGCGCCACCTTCCAGTTTGTTGGTTTTCAAAATGACTTTCATTTTCTTTTTGTCTTTTTCAAATTCCAATAAACGGGTAGCCACTTCAACATTTGTCGGCAGATCTAAAATCTTGATTTCTTTGTCCATTAGCATTTCTGCTTCAATCTGTATTTCTTGTTCATTGGGACCAATTAAACTAATGGCAATACCTGATTTATCGGCACGACCTGTACGACCAATGCGGTGAATATATTGTTCAGGCACTTCCGAAAACTCTACATTTATAACGTGAGTCACATCCGAAATATCCAAACCTCTAGCCATGACATCTGTAGTGACAATTCCTCTGATTTCGCCAGCTTGAAAGGATGCCATCGTCTGTAGTCTGTAATTCTGAGATTTGTTGGAATGGATAATTCCAAATTGCTCCGGATAGAGTTCTTCCAGTTTAACTGCCAGTAAATCGGCTGTTTTTTTATTGTTTACAAAAAGCAAAACTCTTTCTAAAGCTTCATCCTTAAGTAATTCGACAATCAAGTTTATCTTGGTTAAAAAGTTTGGTACAAAGTAGCCCAACTGTTCTATTTTTTCTAAAGGTGTTCCCGATTTTTCTAAAGTAACCTCTTCTGGAAAATCAAAATAATCTTCCAACATATCATCTACTTCATCGGTCATGGTTGCCGAGAATAAAATGTTTTGACGTTTATTCTTTATCATCGATAGGATGGACGTAACCTGAGTTCTAAAACCTAGGTTCAGCATTTCGTCAAACTCGTCAATCACTAGTTTTTGTAGGCTGTCAAAACGAATAACGTTGTCCAGAGCCAAATCCATTACACGACCCGGAGTTCCCACCAAAACATCAATTCCCTGATAAACGGATTTCTTTTGGGTGTTGATATTTACACCGCCATAAACGCCCAAAGTTCTTACCGACATGTGAGTAGTCAGTTTTTCTACTTCTGCAGCTATTTGCACAACCAATTCTCTTGTGGGAACTAAGATTACTATTCGTGGTGTATCGGTTGCTATAAACTTCCATTGTTTTAGAATTGGTAATAAATAAGCAAAGGTTTTCCCTGTCCCCGTTTGCGCAATTCCCATTACATCGCGCCCCGACATAATCACCGAAAAGGATTTTTCCTGAATTGGAGTAGGTGTGGTCAGCCCCAATTCGTCTATGGCTTTTTGTAATGATTTTGGAAGATTGAATTGCTCGAAAGTGCTCATTGGGATTGAAATATGTGCCAAAGATACATATTTCTAATTTAGTGCTAAATCACGAATTTTAGGATACATTCCTGATTACAACATAAGTTCTCTCTAGCCCCGATGGAAGCAACTACCTTGTAGTGCGAATAGCGGGAGGATGCTTACTGATTACTACTAATGTTGTGCTCCTAATTTAGATTACGTATTCGAAAACTGCAGGTTACTAAGGTTTTTGTAAACCCCATTCTCAATTTGCAATAATTCTTTGTGTGTTCCTTGCTCTGAAATCCTACCTTCATTTAAAACTAGTATGGCGTCTGCATTTCTGATAGTAGAAAGGCGGTGAGCAATGATAATGCTCGTTCTGCCTTCCATCAAAGTTTCTAAGGCTTCTTGAACCAGTTTTTCGCTTTCGCTGTCTAATGAAGATGTAGCTTCATCCAAAATTAGGATACTTGGATTTTTCAATAAAGCCCGCGCAATCGCGATTCGCTGACGCTGCCCGCCCGAAAGTTTAATGCCGCGCTCTCCAACCAAAGTTTCGAATTTCTCCGGAAAACCATTTACAAAGTCTAAGGCGTTGGCTTGTTTGGCTGCTTTAAATATTTCTTCTTCGGTGGCAGCAGGCTTTCCATAGGCAATATTTTCGCGAATGCTACCGCCGAATAAAATAACATCCTGAGGCACGATGCTCATATTACCACGTAGATTTTCTAAGTCGTAGTCATAAATATTTTTATCGTCTATTAGAATCTGTCCGCCTTCAATATCATAAAAACGAAGAAGGAGCGATGATATGGTTGACTTCCCTGCACCGCTCGGCCCAACAATAGCAATCTTTTGTCCAAAACTTGCTGTAAAACTAACGTCTTTCAATACTTGTATTTCTTTTCGGGAAGGATAGGAGAAGGATACGTTTTTAAATGTAACATTACCTTTGATTTTTTCGGTAG
>CALQCV020000181.1 GCA_943329165.2 Candidatus Nitrotoga sp. CP45
GAGGTGCAAATTTCGTGAACACTTTTTTAAAAAACGTTTTGAAATTGGCAATATCATAACGATGTTATCAACGAAAACGATGTAGTTTATAACATTTGATATTTAAGAGGGAGAAGCCCGGTGGGCTTATGGTATTTAAACTTTAGTTCAAAACAATTATTAGTTTTTCACAAAGAAATTAAAAATTGCAGCGTGTCCACATTATCAGCGTACTGCCAAAGTTTTGGTTGTTGTGTCTGTCCAAAAGAAATTGAGTTGTCACTCATGTTATTGGAAACAATACATTGAATATGTTCTGCTTCATTTTTAAGTCGAGTTTGCAAATCAGTTATGTCTTCGTAGTATTCATAAAATACAGAAGAAATAGGAGAGGCATAGCTTGTGTCTTCTTTGAGCGTGAGAAATTCATTATCCAGTAATTTGAAATTACTCATTAGAAATACGGCTTTATTGTAATCATAATTGTTAGAATATTTCTCATAATAAATAATGTCTTTATATTCATAGATTGCTTTAAAGAACCCTTCAAAGCTATAGTCCTTTGGCACAAAAAGTTTGGAAACACTTCGGCAGCCCAAACCAAAATACCTAAAAATATCTTCACCTAAATTGACCAAATCATCATGGGTTTCTTTACCGCTTAAAACCGCAACCGAGTTTCGGTTTTTCCGAATGATACTCGGTTTGTCTTTAAAATAGAATTCGAAATAGCGTGCAGTATTGTTACTTCCGGTGGCAATGATAGCATCAAAGTTTTCTAGTTTTCCATCGGTAAATGTAATGTAATCAGACAATTTTGAGTCGACACTAATCAAATAATTGGACAAAAACTGTATTAAATGTTGGTCATTTGAAGAAGCTTTTACCAATACTTTATGACCCGTAGATAATACCGAAAGAAAATCGTGAAACCCAACTAACGGAATATTTCCGGCAAGAATTAAAGCAACTGTTTTTGGCTTCATTTCTGATAAGTCATATTTTGACAGCCATTCATTTAAATTGGATTCCGTCAAAGCTTCCGCCCAAGACTGAACAGCAAAGTACACTTGCTCCGGGGTAAACCATCCGTTATGGGATTGAGAAAGCATTACTAAGTCGTTGAATTTTTCAAAATACAGATCATTATGAAGAACATCAGCACGCTGAACCTGCTCGTTCAAAGTAAATTGGCTTAAAAACTTTCCTAATTCAACAAAAGACAATTTTGTGTTAATAGTATCCATTTAGATTTGGTTATGATGGGTTTTGATTGTAATTTTGCGCAAAAATAAGGCTAATTTAGTCGAAAGTCGAAAGTCGAAAGTCAAAAGATGCAAATCGTTTCACTTTTATGTTCTTTTTAGACTTTAAGACCTTAGGCTTTTAAACTTTAAGACTAAACATATGGCAATCATAATAACGGACGAATGTATAAACTGTGGTGCTTGTGAACCTGAATGTCCAAACACAGCTATTTATGAAGGTGCAGACGATTGGAGATATAAAGACGGAACAAAACTTAAAGGTACAGTAATTTTACCTGATGGCACTGAAGTAGATTCAGATGCAGCACAAACGCCGATTTCGGATGATGTTTACTATATAGTTCCGGGAAAATGCACTGAGTGTAAGGGTTTTCATGATGAGCCACAATGCGCGGCAGTTTGCCCTGTCGATTGTTGTGTTCCTGATGACAAGCATGTCGAAAGCGAAGAAACGCTTCTCAACAGACAGTCTTTCCTTCATAATTAATAATAAATCCTGTGTTTAGAGCGCAGGATTTTTTTTACAGGGTCAAAAATTATTTTTGCAGATTAAATACTTCAACGGTAACCTTATCCGTTTTTTCATTATAAGTTTCTAAAACCAAGTTTCCGTTAGCATCAAAATAGCCAACCGCAAATTTATCTTTGTTTTTATAGATGTAATTATTGTTTGAAGTTCTTCTCAATAATGAAATGGCATTTGGGGTGTTAACCGTATAACCGGATTTGTCAGCAAGGACATGGTATTTTTCTCCGTTATAAGAATAATAGGCAGAGTGATCAATATCAACTATTTTTTCATCACCGTCTATACTCACTCTTGTAGTTACAGTTGCTTGGGTAGTTGTAGGTTGAATATCAGTATTTAGAGTTCCGCTTGGCACATCTTTGAGTTCGATATTTTGAAACTCTTTTATTTCCTCTTTTTTAACAATTTGATGTTCTCCTGCAGCATCTTTGACAGTGGTAGTAGTTATTACTGTTTCGGTTTTTTTGTTTTGATTTTGAGCTTGAATAGTCAGCGATAACAGAAAAGCAAACACTCCTAAAATTAAAGTTTTCATAATAAAAATTTAATGGTTAGTATGCTACAAATTTAATTCTACACTTCATTAAAGATATTACATGATTATAAGTTTAAGTTATACTTTTCACATAAAAAAAACCTGAGCGTTAACTCCGGTTTTTATTGGTTGGTTGTATCAAATCAAATTAGAACTAATTTTACCACTTTGAGTTGTGACATCGTTACCATTTATAATATCGATTGGCACGACCGAATTTATAACCCTTCGTTTAGAATTTCTGGAACTTACAATTTGTACTTCTTGAAGTTTCAACTTTTGTTGAATCAGAATTTGTTTTTGCGGGTTTATTTTGAGCAAAAACTGCCGATATTGGTGCGAACAATAATAGGAAAGTAATTTTTTTATAAAATGTTTGGTTATAAGTTAGTATTGAATTTTAATACTTTTAACGTTAATTTTTTTAAGCAAAATAATATATTTAGAGCAAATGTTTAACAATTTGTCGGATAATTGTGCTTTTTTTAAAACTATTTAGTTAGATTTGATTGAGCCAAATTTTTATGAAAAGGATAATTGTTTTAGTGCTTTTGATATACAGTGTCAGCGTTTTGTCTCAAAACGTGGAGAAGTCTTTAATATTAATAGATGTTGATACCAATCTGCCGATAGAAGATGTTACCGTTTATGTTGCAAAAACAAAGCAAACTTTATTAAGTAACGCTGAAGGAAAAGTCACTTTTATTTTAAATGGGATTTCTAATATTCAAATAACTCATTCTTCGTATAACACCATTAAGTTAAGATCGACCATTTTAAAAGAAAAGGAAAATGCATTCTATTTAAAAAACAATGTTAACGGTTTGGATGAAATAATTGTTACCAAAAAGCATCCACAAAAAATACTTAGTGACATAGTTGCCAATTCCATAAGAAAATTAACAATACCGGCACGATTAAAGGTCTATTCTAGAGAGTTTTTAAAACTCAATGGGAGTTATGCTTATTACAATGATGGACTAATGAATTTTCAATTATACGGAAAGGATAAAAACTTTAAAAATAATATTTTACTTGAGCAAAATAGGTCTTATGGTTTGCTAAACGATGAAATTGGTGATGATGCCTTAGGATATAATCTGAATAACATCATGGAAAATTATTATAACTTCAAATATCTTACCCCGCTTCTAGACCGTGGCAGCAAGACAAAATATGATTTTTTGATTAAAAGTTATTCGCCAAATTCAGATTATAATTTGATGGTTGTTACCCCTTTAGAAGGTCAGAAAGGTTTACTAGATGATTACAGTATACTTTACAACAGAACAAAAAAATTGATTGTAGAAGTAAGTTCAGTGGTTTCACCAATGACACTTTCCAATATTAAGTATAAGAAGGCTGTTGGGTCTAAAAATATATACAAATCTTATTTCAAGGCCATATACAGAATTGAAGGTTTTGACTATTATTTAATTGGTTCGAAAGAAGAAATTGGTTTTGAAAAAATTGATAAAAAGAAAACAACTGATTTAGAAGTTAAAAATAGTTTTGTAATTACCAATTTCAGTGATAAAAATTTCACTTACAAAGAAAGCGAGGTTTTTAAGGATAAAACATTATACAATAAAAAAAATACCATATTAACCAATTATTGGGATATTTCCGGGCTAACTTCTACAGCCGAAGAGAAGAAAATAATTGCATCCTTTGAAAATAGAGAATAAGCAGGCAAACCTCTTTTTCAAGCTTTTTGCTTCTTGATTTTATTACGCTATATTTGCACACTTTTTATAACAAAATCTTCAAAATGAAAGCAGGAATTGTAGGATTACCAAATGTTGGAAAATCAACTTTATTTAATTGTTTATCAAATGCAAAGGCACAAAGTGCCAACTTCCCGTTTTGTACTATAGAACCAAATATTGGTGTGGTAAACGTTCCTGATCCAAGAATAAACAGATTGGAAGAATTGGTAAAACCAGAACGTGTTCAAATGGCAACTGTTGATATCGTTGATATTGCAGGCTTGGTAAAAGGCGCAAGCAAAGGTGAAGGTTTGGGAAATCAATTCCTGGCAAACATCAGAGAATGTAACGCGATAATACATGTATTGCGTTGTTTTGACAATGATAATATCATTCACGTGGATGGTAATGTAGATCCGATTCGTGATAAAGAAACCATCGATATTGAACTGCAGTTAAAAGATTTGGAAACCGTTGAAAAACGTTTGGAAAAAGTAAATCGTGCTGCAAAAACTGGAAATAAAGAAGCGCAAGCGGAGAAAGCATTGTTAGACAGAATCCGTGAAAATTTATTACAAGCAAAATCAGCCAGAACAGTAGAGCCTCAAAATGCTGATGAAGAAGTATTGCTAGAAGATTTTCAATTAATCACCAACAAACCCGTTTTATA
>CALQCV020000182.1 GCA_943329165.2 Candidatus Nitrotoga sp. CP45
AATATGCTGTTCAGGAAAACCCGAATGGTCTTGCGGAAGCATTTATTATCGGAAAAGAATTCATCGGAAATGATAAAGTCGCCTTAGTTCTCGGAGATAATATTTTTTATGGAACGGGTCTTTCAGATTTGTTGTTAGCTAATAATAATCCCGATGGGGGAATTATCTATGCTTACCACGTTCATGATCCGGAACGATACGGTGTTGTCGATTTTGATAAAGACGGGAATGTACTTTCGATTGAAGAAAAACCGGAACATCCTAAATCAAACTTTGCCGTGCCAGGTATTTATTTTTATGATAATGATGTTGTGGAAATCTCGGCGAACATTAAACCAAGCCATAGAGGCGAACTCGAAATCACCGATGTTAATAAAGAATATTTAAAAAGAGGAAAACTCAAAGTAAGTATACTTGACAGAGGTACAGCATGGCTTGATACAGGAACATTTCAATCCTTGATGCAAGCAGGCCAATTTGTTCAGGTAATAGAAGAACGTCAGGGATTAAAAATCGGAGCCATTGAAGAAGCAGCTTATAAAATGGGATTTATCAATGCCGAGCAATTAAAAAAATTAGCACAGCCACTTTTAAAAAGTGGTTATGGTGTCCATCTAATGAGTTTGTTACAAGAAAAATAAAATAATAATAGAAATCTAAAAACCATCAATTATCTGTTTTTTTGAAATTGATTTTTGAAATTGACATTGAAAATGAATTTTATTCCAACAAAACTTGAAGACTGTTTTATCATTGAACCAAAAATAATCCTCGACGAACGCGGTTATTTTATGGAAAGTTTCAACGAAAACACTTTTCAAAAAGGAGTGAACCAACAAGTTCATTTTGTACAAGATAACCAATCGTATTCATCTAAAGGAGTTTTGCGCGGGTTACACTATCAAACCGGAGAACATGCTCAGGCAAAATTAGTGCGGGTTTTGCAAGGAGAAGTTTTAGATGTTGCTGTTGATATTAGACCCAATTCCCTAACATTTGGACAATATGAAGCCGTAGTTTTATCAGGAGAAAATCAAAAGCAGTTTTTTGTTCCAAGAGGATTCGCCCATGGTTTTTTAGTCTTGAGTGATACTGCGACTTTCTTCTATAAATGTGATAATTTTTATAACAAAGAATCAGAAGGTGGGGTAAGCTATAATGATAAAATCATCGATATTGATTGGGGTTTTCCAACAAACAACTTAATTATTTCTGAAAAAGATAAAGTACAACCCAGTTTAGAAAACGCCAAAAAAGCATGGTAGTTTTAGTCACTGGAGCCAACGGACAATTAGGTCAAAGTTTGCAATTTATTGCACCAAATTATCCTGAACTTCATTTTGTTTTTTGTTCCTCGACAGGTTTAGACATAACCAATATCGAAAATTGCGAGTCGGTTTTTTTTAAAATTAAGCCTGATTATTGCATAAACGCCGCAGCATACACAGCCGTTGACAAAGCTGAAAGCGAACCAGAGAAAGCGTATTTGATTAACGTAGTTGGCGCTAGAAATGTGGCTGAGGTTTGCAAACAGAATTCAACGGTTTTACTTCATATTTCTACCGACTTTGTTTTTGATGGAGATTTCTCTAAATTGTCACCCCGAGCGCAGTCGAGGGGCTACTCAGAAAATGACATCCCAAATCCCACAGGCGTTTACGGACAAACGAAATTAGACGGAGAAAAAGCAATTCAGGCAGTTTTCGAAAACTATTATATTATCAGAACATCCTGGGTCTACTCACAATTTGGAAATAATTTTATGAAAACCATGTTGCGCCTGGCATCTGAAAGAGATTCCATTTCTGTAGTAAATGACCAAATAGGAACACCAACCAATGCTATTGATTTAGCCGAATCTTTACTAAAAATAGTAACTTCTAACTTCCAGCTTCTAGCCTCCAACTATGGTATTTACAACTTCAGTAACGAAGGACAATGCAGCTGGCATGATTTTGCTAAAAAAATATTTGAAATTAACAATATAACTATAAATTTACAAGCAATTCCTACTTCAAGGTTTCCAACACTAGCCAATAGACCGGCGTATAGTGTTTTGGATAAAACCAAGATAAAGACTACTTTTGGAATTACAATCAAAAAGTGGGAAGAGAGTTTAAAAACAATCACAATATGAAAATAGTAGTTACAGGAGGCGCAGGTTTTGTAGGTTCAACACTTTGTTTGAAACTAAAAACAAAATATCCGTCTTATGAAATTGTCGCTTTTGATAATCTAAAAAGAAGAGGTTCAGAATTGAATTTGATAGATTTTCAACAACAAGGAATTCCTTTTTTTCATGGCGATATTAGAAACAACGAAGATTTAAATGCTTTGGGAAATTTTGATGTTTTAGTAGAAGCTTCAGCAGAACCTTCGGTAACAGCTGGATTAGATTCTGACCCAACCTATGTTATTAACAATAATTTATATGGCTCTATAAACTGTTTTAATGCTTGTTTAAAAAATAACGCCAAGCTTATATTTCTCTCTACAAGTAGAGTTTATCCAATTAACTGGATTGAAGAAGCTAATTTCAGCGAACAGGAAACACGTTTTGCATTTGATGAAAATCAAAACACTAAAGGAATTTCACCAAAAGGAATTTCGGAAGAATTATCGCTTGAAGGTGCCCGCTCTTTTTATGGAGCAACTAAATTAGCATCGGAACTATTTATTCAGGAATATGCGGCATTTTATGGACTGAAAGCAGCAGTTACAAGATTTGGAGTTATCGCAGGACCAAGACAAATGGGAAAAACCGATCAAGGTGTTGTTACGCTTTGGATGGCAAAACATTTTTGGAACCAATCGTTGAAATACATCGGATATGGCGGAACAGGAAAGCAGGTTCGCGATATTCTTCATGTTGATGATTTAGTTGAATTGATAGATATGCAAATTCATCAGACAGAAAAATTCGCAGGTAAAATCTATAATGTTGGAGGCGGATTGGAAAACAGCGCATCGTTATTGGAAATGACCAAAATTTGTGAAAAAATAACCGGAAACACAATTGCAATCGCATCGGAAAAAGAAACCAGAACCGCTGATTTGCGAATTTTTATAACCGACAATTCCAGAATTGAAAGAGAAATTGGCTGGAAGCCTAAAAAATCTGTAGAAACAGTTTTTCAGGACATTTATGATTGGATTAAGACCAATGAGAAACAATTAGAAACAATATTGAAATAATAAAAAAAGACAAAATGAAAATTTGTATGATAACAGGTTCTTCCGGACTTATAGGTAGCGAATCAGTAAGTTTTTTTGCAGATAAGTTCGATAAAATTATAGGTATAGACAACAATATGCGTCAGGTATTTTTTGGTGCTAATGCTTCAACCGAATGGAATACGGAGAAATTAATCAAAGAAGTACCGAATTTTGAACACCACGCTATTGATATTCGAAATATAGAAGAACTTGAAAAACTTTTTACAAAATATAAAACCGATATTAAATTAATAGTTCACACCGCAGCACAACCAAGTCACGATTGGGCAGCACGCGAACCTTTGACAGATTTCACAGTAAATGCTAACGGAACATTGAATATGCTTGAAATGACACGTTTGCATGCGACTGCAGCTACATTCATTTTTACTTCTACCAATAAAGTTTACGGTGATACACCAAATTATTTACCGTTAATTGAATTAGACAAACGGTGGGAAATTGATGAATCGCATCTGTATTTCAAAGAAGGAATTGACGAGCTAATGAGCATTGATCAAACCAAGCATTCACTATTTGGCGCTTCAAAAGTAGCTGCCGATATTTTGGTTCAGGAATACGGGAAATATTTCGGAATGAACACAGGAGTTTTCCGTGGAGGATGTTTAACGGGTCCAAATCATTCTGGAACGCAATTGCACGGATTTTTATCTTATTTGATGAAATGTGCCATTACTGGAGATAAATACACTGTTTTTGGCTATCAGGGGAAACAAGTTCGTGACAACATTCATAGTTGGGATTTAGTAAATATGTTTTGGCATTTTTACCAAAATCCCCGTCAGGGAGAAGTTTATAATGCCGGCGGAGGAAGACATTCGAACTGTTCTATGGCGGAAGCGATTGAAATGTGTGAAGAAATTACTGGAAAACCTATGAATTATGAATATTCAGAAACCAACCGAGTTGGAGACCATATTTGGTGGGTAAGTGATGTTTCAAAATTCAAAGCACATTATCCGGCCTGGACATGGAAATACAACATCAATGATATTTTAGCACAAATATTTGAAGCCACAATCAAAAAACAATAATGAAGTTAAGTATTGTAATCCCTGCATATAATGAAGAAGAGTCAATTACAGAAACGATTGACCAGATTGAAGAAGCTTTTTCGAAAGTTAATATTGACCATGAGATTTATGTTGTCAATGACAATTCTAAAGATGGAACACTTCAGGTTTTAGAGCAATTGGCACAAAAGTATCAGGCACTTACATACGGTACTAATCTTGGACCAAATGGTTTTGGATATGCTGTCCGTTATGGTTTGCAACGTTATTCAGGAGATTGTGTTGCGGTGATGATGGCAGATTTATCGGACTCACCCTACGACTTGATTCGTTACTATACCACAATGATTGAGGGAAATTATGATTGTGTATTTGGCAGTAGATTTATCAAAGGAGGAAAAGTTATTGATTATCCTTGGGTAAA
>CALQCV020000183.1 GCA_943329165.2 Candidatus Nitrotoga sp. CP45
CATAAAACCACTTTTTTGGGAACAGATAAAGAAACGCAAGACGATATTAATTTGATGAAAAAGTACCTTTCAGAAAAATTAAAATTAACAGTTAATGGTAAATTTGAAACCATGAATTATTTGAGCAAAGAGAAAGAGAATAATGTTCTTATTTGTTATTTTAAGATTAATGATGTTCTAAAATTAAAAAATCTTAAAATTGAAAATTCTATTCTCACAGAAGTTCATTCGGAACAGCAAAATATTATACAGTTTAACGATAATGGATCTAAAAGCAGTCTTCTTTTGTCTGGTAAAACAACTAAAGGAATGTTAAAATAATTTTCTAAATATTATATCCATAAAAATAATTTTATTTTTACTACCTAAATCTATAGTTAATGAGATTAACAACTACCTTTTTTTCTTCTTTATTTTTTATCACAGTAAGTTTTACTCAAGCTCAAGAAGCAACTAAAACGGCAAAAACTGAGGAACGAAATCCTGATAAATTCAAACAAATGTATGATTTGTTTGCAACACCCAATATGTATCGTACTGCTTCTGGTGCACCCGGACCAGAATATTATCAGCAACAAGCCGATTATAAAATTGATATTGAGTTAGACGATAAAAACCAAAAATTGTACGGTACGGAGACCATAACCTATACAAATAATGCCAAAGAATCACTAGACTATTTATGGCTACAATTAGATCAAAATGAAAAAGCAAGAAATTCTAATTCTCCTTTGGTTGAAAGTAACAAAATAGATCCCGTTTTTTCAGGGCAATCATTCTCAAGAAAATATTTAGAGGAAGATTTTGATGGCGGTTTTAAGATTGAATATGTAAAAGATTCACAAGGAAAAGTAATGCAATATACCGTGAATCAAACAATGATGCGAATAGAATTGCCAGAGGTTTTAAAATTTGGCGAGAAAATTTCTTTTTCCATAAAATGGTGGTATAACATTAACAATTATACGATTGATGGTGGTCGCTCAGGTTACGAACATTTTGAAAAAGATGGAAACAATCTTTATGTCATTGCACAGTTTTATCCAAGAATGGCGGTGTATAACGATGTAGAAGGTTGGCAAAACATGCAGTTTTGGGGTTCTGGCGAGTTTGCGTTGCCTTTTGGCAATTTTGAAGTAAACATTACGGTCCCGGCAGATCATATTCTAGAAGCGACAGGAACATTATTGAATAGAAGTGAAGTTTTTACAGCTGAACAATTAAAAAGATACAAGTTAGCTGAGCAATCTTTTGACAACCCAGTAATCGTGGTGACTCAGGCAGAAGCCGAAGCTCGAGAAAAAGGATTTTCAACTGCTAAAAAAACTTGGAAATTCAAGGCAGAGAATGTTCGTGATTTTGGAATTTCTACTTCAAGAAAATTTATTTATGATGCGATGGCTGTTAAAACAGGAAATACTACAGCAATGGCAATTTCTTTGTACCCAAAAGAAGGAAATCCGCTTTGGGAAGAATATTCAACACGAATTGTAGCGCACACTTTAAAGAGCTATTCAAGTTTTACTTTTGATTATCCCTACCCAAAAGCTATTTCTATTAATGCTATAGATCAAGGAATGGAATACCCAATGATTTGTTGGAATTTTGGTCGTCCTGATGAAAACGGAAAATACGCTGACCAAACAAAATATGGAATGTTAGGTGTAATTTGTCACGAAATAGGACATAACTATTTTCCTATGATTGTAAATTCAGATGAGCGCCAGTGGACATGGATGGATGAAGGATTAAATAGCTTTTTAGAATATTTAGCTGAAATATCTTTTGACCCTAATTTTCCAACTCGAAAAGGACCAGCAAAAAATATTGTTCCTTATATGAGTGGTGATCAAAAAGGGTTAGAGCCTATAATGACCAACTCGGAAAGTATTCGTCAGTTTGGGAACAATGCTTATGGGAAACCTGCAACAGCATTGAATATTCTACGTGAAACTATAATGGGACACGAATTATTTGATTATGCTTTTAAAACCTATGCTAATCGTTGGAAATTTAAACACCCTACACCAGAAGATTTTTTCAGAACAATGGAAGATGCTTCTGCAGTTGATTTAGATTGGTTTTGGCGAGGTTGGTTTTATACTACCGATTATAATGATATTGGAATTAAAGAAGTAAAAAAATATTTTGTAAGTAACGAACCATCCAAAGAAGTAGCTGATTTTCTTAAGAAAAGACGCCGCCGTGATTCTAAACAAGGCGCAATGGTATATATGATTGCCGAAGGAAGTGAAGATTATAAACCAGAAATGAATAAACCGTTTAAGATTGTTGATTATAAAGTTTTAGATGAATTTGTAAATCAGAATTTTTCAGAAGAAGAAAAGGCAAAATTAAACGAGCCAAAGTTTTTTTATCAAGTGACTTTTAATAAGCCTGGAGGTTTAGTAATGCCTATAATTGTAGAACTTACTTTTGAAGATGGAACAACTGAAAATCATTATTTTCCCGCACAAATTTGGAGAATGAATGACCAAGAAGTAAATAGAACTTTTGCAACTCAAAAAGCCATTACTAAAATTCAAATCGATCCAAAGTTAGAAACAGCGGATATTGATACTACAAATAATTCGTGGCCAAAAACTGTTGAAAAATCAAAATTTGACTAACAGAACTTTGTAACTTTGCAACTCATTCAGAAAAATTAGAAACTATGTTTGGAATTGGTGGTGGTGAATTAATTCTTATTATTTTAATTGCCTTAATGCTATTTGGATCAGATAAAATACCTGAAATAGCACGAGCAATGGGGAAAGGAATGGCACAATTAAAAAATGCTACGAACGAAATAAAAAGTGAAATTCAAAAAGGGGTTGAAGCTAATGGAATAGACACTTCTATGAAACAATTGACTTCAACGTTTACCGATGAGGTTGAAAAAGTAAAGTCAAATTTAGACACCAATATAGTACCCGAAGTTACTAAAGCTAAAGAAGATATTGAGAATTTGACTGGGCCAATAAAAAGACAATTATAGTGCTGGAAAAAATTATTCACTTTGATAAAGAACTTCTAGTTTTCCTTAACGGATTGGGTTCGCCAGCATTTGATGTAGTTTGGCTTCTTATTACAAAACAAGTATACTGGACGCCTTTTTTTTTGATTGTTTTCTATCTTTTACAAAAGAAATTAGGGTGGAAAAAATTTGGCTATTACATTCTCTTTACCGCACTTTTAATTCTGATTTGCGATCAAACTGCTAATTTATTCAAAAATGGTTTCCAACGGTTACGTCCTTGTAATGATGAAGAACTAAAAGGAATAATCCGTGTTGTAAAATCAAGCTCATCATTTAGTTTCTTTTCAGGTCATGCGACCAATTCAATGGCGACGGCAGTTTTCACTTTTATGATTTCGAAAAAATATTATAAGCATGCTTACGTACTGTTCTTGTTTCCGTTAATTTTTGCTTACAGCCGAATTTATTTGGGATTGCATTTTCCAACAGACATTATAACAGGTTATATTTTTGGGGCTACTTTCGGATTTATTTGCTACAAATTTTATTTGAAATTCATAATTCGTAATTCGTAATTCGTAATTTTTACTTTACCCTCGAAACCGTCAATCCATCTCTGATGGGCAACAATACAGTTTCTACACGAACATCATTTTTTAATAATTGATTGTATTCAATTAGGATTTGAGTAGTTATATCGCCTTGTTTTATTTCTTCCAAAACTTTTCCGCTCCACAGAACATTGTCCGAAAGTATGATTCCGCCTTTGTTCATCATCGGAACAATTAAATGAAAATAATTAATGTAGTTTTCTTTATCGGCATCAATAAAAACCAAATCGTATTTTTTAGTCAGTCGCGGGATAATATCCAAAGCATCACCCAAATGTTGTGTTATTTGTTTTGCCCAATTGGTTTTATCGAAATATTTTCGTTGAAAATCGAATAATTCTTCCTCATTGTCCAAAGTGTCAATCATGCCGTTTTCAGCTAAACCTTCTGCTAGGCAAAGTGTTGCGTAACCCGTATACGTTCCAATTTCAAGAATGTTCGTCGGATGAATAATTTTAGAAAGCATGCTTAATACCCTTCCCTGAAAATGTCCGCTTAACATTCTTGGCTGCAGTATTTTTTGATGCGTTTCTTTATTCAGTTGTGCTAATAGTTCAGGTTCGTCTTGCGAATGAAGGGTAACATAATTGTCTAATTCTTCGGAAAGGAAATGCATAAGTATAAATTTCAAAAGCCAAATTTACAAATTCCAAAATTAGTTTCTCAACTTTATATTTACCTTTGCGCCATGGAAATCGAGAAAAAAGACATCCGAAGTTTAACCAAAGAACAATTACGCGATTTTTTTGTTGCCAATGGTGACAAAGCGTTTCGTGGCAATCAGGTTTATGAATGGCTTTGGAGTAAAGCGTCGCACAATTTTGAAGACATGACCAATGTTTCAAAAGAAACACGAAACATGCTTGAAAATAACTTTGTGATAAATCATATCAAAGTCGATACCATGCAAAGAAGCGAAGATGGTACAGTTAAAAATGCAGTCCGACTTCACGATGGTTTAATTGTGGAAAGTGTTTTGATTCCAACAGAAACCAGAACGACAGCTTGCGTTTCTAGCCAGGTTGGTTGTAGTTTGGATTGTAATTTCTGTGCAACTGCACGTTTTAAAAGAATGCGA
>CALQCV020000184.1 GCA_943329165.2 Candidatus Nitrotoga sp. CP45
GAAATGAAAAAGAATTCGATTTTGACCGATGACGAAATTGCAGAAGGATTGATTTTAACCTGTCAAGCACATCCAACATCTGCTGAACTTTATGTGGATTATGATGATGTGTAGTTAGTTGGCAGTCGCAGTTTTCAGTTTTCAGATGCTGCCAACTGTGACTGAATACTGAATATTACTTTTTCTGGGGAAATCGTTCTCATTGCTTCTTCATAACCAGCAATTTTTTTGTTTCCGTAAACGGAAGTTGGTAACAACGGAAACTTTTCTCTGTCAGAAACCAAGCAGTTTTCAAGTGGCTGATTAAAGGGTGCAAATCCTGCAAACGGATGTGTGGCGCCCCATAGCGTAATTACTTTTATTCCCAACATTGCAGCCATATGAGCATTGCCTGAATCCATAGAAAGCATTACATCCAAATTGGAAATCAAATCCAATTCTTGCTGAAGTTTTAGTTTTCCAGCTACGTTGATGACGTTTGCTTTTCCGTTGGCAAACAAATTTAAAATTTCAATTTCATTGTTTCCGCCGCCAAAAAGAAAGATTTTAGTATTCGGATTAGATGCCAGCTCATCTATAACTTGCTGCATCAAATCCTGCGGATACACTTTGCTGTCGTATTGTGCAAATGGCGCGATTCCTATCCAATTTTGAGTTGTTTTTTCTCCTGTAATTTTTAAGATATCTTCAGCTAAATTTACTTTTTGTGGAAACTTTGGATTCGATAAATCAATTGAAAAACCTAACTTTTTAAAAGTGTCAACGTGCCTCTCGACCATGGTTTTTATTGGGCTGAAGATTTTATCTTGAGCTTGAGTTAAAGCTCTTTTTTCTACTCGACCTTTATCCGTATATGCCACTTTTTTACCGCTTAACGCGAATAGTGTCCGAAGAATTTGTGAACGCAAAACATTATGCAAATCGGCGACAGCATCAATATTCAATTGCTTTAAATCGGAATGCAATTTCAATAAGCCATTCAACCCTTTGTGTCTTCCTTTAACATCAACGGAAAAGAAATTTACATTCGGAATTCCGTTAAAAAATGGTTTGAAAAATGGTCGGGAAACGACTGTTATTTTTACATTTGGATTTTGCTCAACAAATTCTCTAATAACAGGAACTATCATCGCAACATCGCCCATGGCAGACATTCTGATGACAGCTATATGTTGGATTAGTTTTGACAATTATGTTAAATTTTAAAAACCATTAAGGTAGTAAGGTTCATTAAGTTATTCTTAATTCTCTTAATACCTTAATGGTTTAAATTTTATATTATTTCTTGTTTTGGTACAAAACCGGATTCAAATCATCGTCATTGTACATTTTCATTTGCTTGTACACTTTCATGAATTTGTCGCCGTTTTCGATATCGGTTAACAAATCATTAATAGAAATAAACATATCACTTTTTTGATCTAACAGAACGTTCAATTTCTCTTGACATTTGGCTCTGTGTTCAGCTGTTGCTTCGGCACGATTTGCCTCTTCACTCATGTGGTAAATTTTCAAAGCCAAAATGGATAAACGATCGATAGCCCAGGCCGGACTTTCGGTGTTAATTTTTGCTGTTGGCTTTACTGTAACATCTCGATATTTCTGAAGAAAATAACTGTCAATATATTCCACCATATCCGTACGAACCTGGTTGGAGGCATCAATTTTTCTCTTCAAGACCAAAGCTGCAACAGGATCAATATTTGGATCACGAATAATGTCTTCGTAATGCCATTGTACGGTATCAACCCAGTTTTTGGCATACAATAAATATTCAATAGTCCCTTTGGTGTATGGGTTCAATGTTGGTTGATACACATCGTCTATAATGTGATAGTCTTTAATACTTTGTTCGAAAATAGGAAATGCAAATTGTGAGAACATAAGGTTAATTTTTATTTTATTTTATCAAATTCGACAAAAAGGTCTCGGGTGCAAAGATAGTTTTTATACTTTTACATAAACATACTAATTCCCACATTCATGCATCTTCACAATATTTCGGAAAACAATAGTATTCTCAATCATTTTTTAGCACAAATTCGCGACGTCAACATTCAAAAAGACAGCATGCGTTTCCGAAAAAACATTGAACGGATTGGGGAAATCATGGCGTATGAACTGAGTAAGACTTTAGAATATAAAGCTATTGATGTTCAAACTCCGCTAGGCATCAAACATACAACCACAATTGCAGATCATGTGGTATTGTGTTCCATTCTTCGTGCCGGATTGGCCTTGCATAGCGGGTTTATGAATATTTTTGACAATGCCGAAAATGGCTTCGTATCGGCCTATCGCCATCATTATGACAACGATGATAAATTTGATATTTTAGTTGAATACCAAGCTGCTCCTTCTTTTGAAAATAAAAACCTGATTTTAATTGATCCTATGTTAGCCACAGGTCAATCGATAGTGGCCGTTTTACACAAATTGCATTTGGAACAAAAGCCAAAAGAAATACATATTGCTGTGGTAATTGCAGCACCAGAAGGCATTGCCTATCTTCAAAAAAATCTTCCCGAAAATTGTCATCTTTGGATAGCTGCGATTGATGAAAAACTTAACGAGAAAAACTATATCGTCCCTGGACTTGGTGATGCAGGTGATTTGGCTTATGGAAGCAAATTATAATTGGGCGAAATAGTTAAAAAAACATCCTGCAATAAGTAACAACAACACGATTTCCTGATAAATTTTGCTTTGCGAATATTCAATGTTTGTGGTGCACATTACGGACAAAGGCATAAATGTAAAAACCAACATTTCGTTATTTTTATCGGGAGAAATCAAAAAAATAGTTACTCCGATTAAGAAAGAAAAAATCATTTTCTTATAGGAAGCTTGTAAAATTAGTGGCTTGTTTGTTATTGAAAAAATTAGTGATAATAAAAAATACAAGCCAATCACAACAAAAAACGAGAGTGCTATATTTTGATAATTAGTAGTAAAATAATCTAGTTCAAAATTAGTCTGAGTTTGATTTATAATGTGTGTCATCCAGGTTTTATCAAATACCAAGGCAGAGACCATAAATATTACAGCCGTAACAAAAAAAGCGACAAATGGTAAAAGCCAGTTTCTGAAATCTCTTGAAACATGAAAAAATATCGAAATATAGATAAGGAGAATAAAAAGGATGCACCAGAAATGAAACAAGCTGGCAATGAAAATCCACATCGAAGCATCGAAAATCTTTTCTTTTGGTGCTTTTAACGTTTGCAAAGAAATCAATCTTCGAACAGCAAGAAGCAGAAAAAAATTGGCAAACAATAAATTTGAATTATTAAAAACGGATGGAAAAATGAGCAAAAATAATAAGAAAAATAAAATAGTATAGCTGCTGTTTTTGGTCAAGTTATTCTTTTTTACAGTAAAATTCACCAAGAAAAAAGAAGCCAATAATAACAAAACAAGTGTAGCTGTTTTTGAAAATCCATGCGTAGAAATTGTTGCCAACAAATCGCTTGACTGATACATGCAAAAGAAAAACAGTAACAATACTACAACCAAGGCATTATTAAGTAGCGTAGATTTTTTAAAAATGCTTGTTATCATAAGGATATTTTATACATTTGTGCTGTAAATATAACATTTTATAAAATGAGAGCATTTTTTGAAGGCATTCAATCTTTATTTGTAGACTTTTTATTCAAACCACTTGATTTTTTGCGCTCTTTAGAGTTAAGCAGTTGGTGGTTGGCTAATCTTGTTAGCTGGACATTGATGATAGTTTGTGCATATTATATCGTTTACTGGTGCAAAGAATTGGCAAAACATAAAGCCAACAACGAAGAAAACCAAGATACAACGGCTCATTCTTTCTTAAAGTAAGTCGAAACCAATATCTTTTCTAAAATACATCTTATCGAAATGTAGCTTGTCTATATTTTGGTAAGATTTTTTTATGGCATCCTGGAAATCATTTCCAAAAGAAGTGATAGCCAAAACCCTTCCGCCATTGGTTACTACTTTCCCATTTTCAAGTTTTGTTCCTGCGTGAAAAACCAGAGAACCTTCCACTTTGTCTAGCCCTGAAATTTCTTTTCCTTTTTCATATTCTTCCGGATAACCGCCTGAAACCATCATTACCGTTGTGGCGCTTCTTTCGTCAATTTCTAACGAAACTTCATTTAGTTTCCCATCAGCTACAGCTTGAAATAATTCCACCAAATCTGATTTTATCCTTGGAATTACAACTTCGGTTTCTGGATCACCCATTCTAACGTTGTATTCAATTACTATTGGTTCGCCTTTGACTATAATTAATCCAATAAAAATAAACCCTTTGTATTCAATTCCGTCCTTTTGTAAACCTTCAACGGTTGGTTTTATAATTCGAGTTTCTATTTTTTTCAGCAAAACGACATCTGCAAACGGCACCGGAGAAACGGCTCCCATCCCACCGGTATTTAAACCCCTATCTCCCTCTCCAATTCGTTTATAGTCTTTGGCTGTTGGTAAAATTTTATATTGCTGCCCGTCCGTTAATACAAAACAACTCAATTCAATTCCATCAAGAAACTCTTCAATAACAACTTTGGCACTTGCATTACCAAATTTGGCATGAACCAACATATTTCGTAATTCTGTTTTTGCCTCTTCTAAATCTTGAATAATTAAGACGCCCTTCCCTGCCGCTAAGCCA
>CALQCV020000185.1 GCA_943329165.2 Candidatus Nitrotoga sp. CP45
CTAATGTCGATATGGTTTGTGATGATGGTGTTGAACTTTTCACAGCTGCCGAGTGGAACACTTTTTCCGAGGAAAATAAGCAACAAATTCTTTTGCAATACCGATTAACCTATTTGGCAGAAACTGAAGTCAACTGGTGTCCGGCATTAGGAACTGTTTTGGCAAATGACGAAATTATCAATGGTGTTTCTGAACGTGGGGGACATGCAGTTATCCGAAAAAAAATGACTCAATGGTCGATGCGAATTTCTGCTTATGCCGAAAGATTGTTGCAAGGTCTAGAAACCATTGATTGGAGCGAAAGTATCAAGGAAAGCCAACGCAATTGGATTGGAAAATCGTTAGGTGCAACAGTAAAGTTCTCCGTTCTCCGTTCTCCGTTGTCAGAGCAACCGATAACCGATAACCGACAACCGACAACAATTGAAGTTTTCACCACCCGTCCCGATACCATTTTTGGAGCAACCTTTATGACTTTGGCACCAGAACACGAATTGGTCCCTCAAATAACTACTGCAAAACAGAGAGCAAGTGTTGAAGCCTATGTTGAAGCAACTGCTAAACGCTCGGAACGCGAACGAATGGCAGATATCAAAACCATTTCGGGAGTTTTCACTGGCGCTTACGCCGAACATCCTTTTACAAAAGAATTAATCCCAGTATGGATTGGCGATTATGTGTTGGCAGGTTACGGAACAGGAGCGGTGATGGCGGTGCCTTGCGGCGACGAAAGAGATTATGCATTTGCCAATTTTTTTAAAGGTCAAAACGGAATGCCTGAAATCAGAAACATTTTCAATCAAGATATATCTGAAGCAGCTTTTGCCAGCAAAGAAGGTTTTCAATTAGTAAAATCTGATTTCTTGAACGGATTGGGTTACAAAGATGCTACCAAAAAAGTTATCGAGGAACTTGAAAAAATAAAACAAGGCAAAGGCAAAACCAATTATCGTTTGCGCGATGCTGTTTTCTCTAGACAGAGATATTGGGGCGAGCCATTTCCGGTGTATTATGTAAATGGAATGCCGCAGATGATTGATGCCAAACATTTACCAATTGTATTGCCTGCAGTTGAGAAATATTTACCAACCGAAGACGGGCAGCCGCCATTAGGAAATGCTACCGATTGGGCTTGGGATACAGTGAATAATAAAGTGGTTTCAAATAAATTACTCTCCCCTCTTTTGCAGGGGTCGGGGGAGGCTACCATTTTCCCTCTAGAATTAAACACGATGCCAGGTTGGGCAGGAAGTTCTTGGTATTGGATGCGTTATATGGATGCACATAATGATGCTGAATTTGCCTCAGCTGATGCATTAAAATACTGGGAAAATGTAGATTTATACATAGGCGGAAGCGAACACGCTACTGGTCATTTATTATACTCGCGTTTTTGGAATAAGTTCCTAAAAGACAAAGGTTTTGCGCCAACCGAAGAACCATTCAAAAAATTGATTAATCAAGGAATGATTTTAGGGATGAGTGCGTTTATATATAGAAGTGAAGATTCGAAAAAACTTTATTCAAAAGGGCTAATTGCAGGTGAAAAAGTTCATCCAATCCATGTTGATTTAGCTGTAATCAATGACATTACCAACGAATTGGATATTGAAGCTTTTAAAAATCATCCATTATATACTGATTATAAAAACGCAGAATTCCTATTAGAAAACGGAAAATATATTGTAGGCCGCGAAGTTGAAAAAATGTCCAAATCGAAATATAATGTGGTCAATCCTGATGACATTTGTGATAATTATGGTGCCGATACGTTGCGGTTATACGAAATGTTCCTTGGTCCGTTAGAACAAGCGAAACCATGGAATACTGCCGGAATCACGGGAGTTTCAGGTTTCCTTAAAAAATTATGGCGTTTGTATTTTGATGAAGCTACCGGTTTGAATATTACCGAGGAAGAACCAACATCCGAAATGTATAAATCATTACACAAAACCATCAAAAAAGTTACCGAAGACATCGAGAATTTCTCGTTCAATACTTCGGTGTCACAGTTTATGATTTGTGTAAATGAATTGTCAACGCTAAAATGCAACCACCGAAAAATATTGGAACCATTGGCAATAGTCATTTCACCTTATGCGCCGCATATTGCTGAAGAATTATGGAGTCAATTGGGTCACGATGGTTCTATATCAACGGTTGCTTTTCCAATCTGCAACTCCAACTATTTGGTAGAATCGGAAAAAGAATATCCGGTTTCCTTCAACGGTAAAATGCGTTTTACTATTAAATTGCCTTTAGATTTAGCGGTGCAGCAGATTCAGGAAATTGTTTTGGCTGATGAGAGAACCATCAAACAACTGGAAGGCAGAATACCAAATAAAGTCATTATCGTTCCGGGTAAAGTAATTAATTTAGTGGGTTGATTTTGGTATAAAAATGTCAACTTGTCATTTGTAAAATTTGGCTTATAATTTGCTAACAGGAGAGAAAATTTTAATACAATAATCATGTTTGGATACTATATTTTAATAGGTGCAATTGCATTAGTAAGTTGGCTGGTAAGTTCAAAACTGAAAAGTAAATTTGAAGAATACTCACACGTTCATTTGCGAAACGGTCTAAGCGGAGCAGAAATTGCGCAGAAAATGCTACAGGACAACGGGATTTATGATGTAAAAGTTATTTCCACTCCAGGACAATTAACCGATCATTACAATCCTGTAGACAAAACCGTAAATTTAAGCGAGTCTGTTTACAATCAAAGAAATGCTTCAGCTGCAGCGGTGGCAGCTCACGAATGTGGTCATGCAGTACAGCATGCGACGGCTTACAATATGTTGCAACTACGTTCGCAATTAGTGCCAATCGTAAATGTGTCATCAACACTCTCACAATGGTTAATCTTTGGCGGATTGATTTTGGGAGCTGCTGCTGGGTTAGGTTTTGGGTTTTATATAGCGGTAATTGGTTTGGTTTTGATGGCTATAGCTACAGCCTTTAGTTTTATTACATTGCCAGTAGAGTACGATGCCAGCAACAGAGCTTTGGCTTGGTTAAAAAACAAAAATATGCTCAGTCAAGAAGAATATGTTGGAGCCGAAGATGCGTTAAAATGGGCTGCCCGAACTTATGTGGTTGCCGCTATAGGTGCATTGGCTTCATTATTATATTGGGTACTGCAAGTATTTGGAAGAAGAGATTAAAAACAAAAATCCGTTTCGTTCTAAAATGGCGAGACGGATTTTTATTTTAAATTGGTAATGTGGTCAAAAATGGTTGGTGAATTTTCATTTTAGATTGCTTATATTTCAATATCAAATTGAAGAGGAAGTTGGCTCTGCTGAGGAGCAACCAACCAGCAATAAGTTTGATGATTATACGATAATTAAAAGGATAGTTTTTTAGCTATCCTTTTTTATTAATTATCGGCAATCTGATATGGCTAAAGAAAACCTACTTTACGTTTGGTTTTTATAATATAAATACCATTTTAAGAAGTTCTTTCTGTTAGCTAAACTTAATCCTCTATGAATATTCAAGTTACCTTTTAAGTGTCCGAAAAAGGATTCCAGAGAGTTTGTTGAGTTGGGTATTTTGTCGTCCTTCAGATACAGGAACATATTGGGTAAAGCTTTCTTGATTACGGTAAATGATCTTCTGACCATTTTATGAGTGTACCAATATCTTCCCGTTTCAATATTATATGATTTTTGATTGATAAAATCTCTATATTGTTCTTCCCACTGGATAAGTTCAATAAGCCATAATTGACGTTTATATTCAGAATTGATATGATGAATTTTAACGGCTATTTGCTTAAGTTCAAAACCAGATTTATGTTTTGGATTCTGTGTAAGCCATATTCTGCACATTCTTGAAATATGTACCAAACACCTTTGGAAAGGCACTTTCGAACAGACTTTTTTGATGGCTTTGATAGATGATTTGTCTCCATCGGATGTGATACTTTTTATTTTGATCCCTAAATTCAACAGGTTTTGCAAGTCTTCGGCAATTTCTTCAAAATGTTCTCCATTGGTCATCCTGTAAAGCTGTGTCGACTTTAAATGAAAGTTTCTATAAACTACCAGACAGACATCATTAGGAAAATAAGTTCCATCAATTACCAGGTAAATTTCATCAGTGGAACTGAATTCCAGAACAGGTGCTTTGCGTAACATTTTAGAAAAATAACGTTGCAATGTACTTTTGCTGTAACCTGATTCGAGTGAGATTTTATCAAATGTATCTTTGCCAATTATCCAGTTTTTGAACCAAATTTCTTTGTTCGAATCTGAAACAGATTTATTGCTGGAAGTGAATAATTGAGCGCAATCTTTACACTTGAATCGTTGTTTGCTTTCCCTTATTCCCCATCTAATTGTTTGAAGACTTTTACACGTTGGACAGCGCTTTTTTTTGAGTTTTTCATAAATAAAAAAAGTTTATTGAAACGAATTTCAATAAACTTTCGGGAATATCATATTTTACAATGCTTCACAGCATTTTTACCAACCATTTTTGACTATTAAACCTTAAAAAAAAGTCTTGTTTTCTTAGCTCTTTTTTATGAATTATTTTTTCACCGATTCCTTTAATTTTTTTGCCGCTTTTTCCATTTCTTCAGCACTCTTTAATTTAGCACTATCAATTTTAGCATTGGCTTTATCTTTCAACGTATCAA
>CALQCV020000186.1 GCA_943329165.2 Candidatus Nitrotoga sp. CP45
CATTTTGTACTTTTGAAGAATGAATTTCACCACCAAGATACCGATAGCCAAATCAGATAGTCCTATAAATTATGATTCCAACATTGTATCATTGGGTTCGTGCTTTGCTGAAAATATGGGTGAGAAGTTCAGCTATTTTAAATTCCAAAATGTTGTCAATCCGTTTGGAATAATTTTTAATCCGGTTTCAATTGAAAACTTAGTTTCAAGAGTTGTCAATAATCAGAAGTTTACTGAACAAGATATTTTCTTTCACAATGATTTGTGGCATTGTTTCGAAGTGCATTCTGAATTAAGTAATTCAGATAAGGAAATATTTTTACAAAATCTGAATCAAATTCTGGAGCAAACAAATAATCAATTAACGAAATCCACACATATCATAATTACCTATGGAACGTCATGGGTTTACCGAAACAAATCATCTCAAAAAATTGTAGCTAATTGTCATAAAGTGCCACAAAATCAATTTGACAAAGAAATTTTATCAGTAGAAACTGTCTCAAAATCAATTCAAAACACTATTGATTTAATTCGAAAAGTTAATCCGAATTGCCTTTTTATATTTACTGTTTCACCAGTTCGCCACATTAAAGACGGCTTTGTAGAAAACCAAAGAAGTAAGGCGCATCTTATTACTGCAATTCAACAAATCCTAAATCCCAAATCCTTATTCCTAAATTACTTTCCCAGCTACGAAATCATAATGGACGAACTTCGCGACTATCGTTTTTATGCCGAAGACATGTTGCATCCAAGTCAAACCGCGTTAGATTATATCTGGGTTCGTTTTTTTGAAAATTATATTTCTGAAGAAAACCACTCCACAATGGAAGAAGTGTGTAGCATCCAAAAAGGATTAGCACATCGGCCTTTCAATCCTAATACAGCTGCTCATCAAAAATTCCTAAATACGCTTAACGATAAGATTATCAGTCTCCAAAAAAAGTTTACGCACTTTAAATTTTAAAAAAATACGGCATTTGTATTATTTACTAAAGATATAGGCATTTTCAAAGTAGAAAAATAGTATGGTTCTGCAAAATAAATGGTGGTATGGATTTTTAAAAAAAGCGTTAATTTAAAAAAGTCGAAAAAGATAAAGCGAAGATTTTATAATCCAATTTTTTAAAGCAATTCACAAAAATATATTGAGCATCAAGTAGAATTAAATAATAATAGATTAAAATTCTTAACTAAAAGTTGAGAAAAAAATACTTTTATGTTGTATGTTTTATTTATTATTGCACAATAATAAAAACGATGTATTAATATTTTAATTTTTAAAAAATGAAAAAAGTTCTTTTAATGGTTGTGGTTACACTTGGAATCAATGTTGCAAGTGCGCAAGTTGACAAAATCTATAAGCATAGTGGTGAAACTGTAGAGGGGAAAGTAGTTCGTGTTGATGAATATGCTATTGTATTTAAGTATGATGGTGAAGATGCAGATAACACCATCGGTAAATATGCAGTTGAAAAAATCATTTACGGAAAAACAAAAAGACAAGAGGATGTTACTGAGAAGATCGTAATCAATGGAGAAGATGATTGGGAAAAAGTGGTTATTCTTGAGGATAAATCATATATCGCAGGTTTAAAAAAAGCAGGGGAGGTTCGCGGAAAAACGGGATTAATCAACTTCCAAACGGGTAACACAGGTGATAAGAAAGCTGCTAAAAAATTAAAAATGGACGCAGCTAAATTAGGTTGTCCTTTTGTGTTACAAGTATCTGACAAAACAACTGTTGGAGCTAATTCAAATGCTCTTGGTGGTTCACAAGCTATCAAAACAGGAGTTGCTTATAAATACTAATCAAAATAGTAGTTTATTAAATTTTAAAGTTGTCAGTAATGGCAACTTTTTTTTACCATTAATTTAAAATTAAACCGCTTCATTTTTTTGTAAATAATTCTAAACCACCACTAATCAAATGGGCAATTTCTGTACGGTTTTGTTTTACTTTTTCGAGATGGTTGATTACTTTTTCTAAGAAGTCGTGATTATTTTCTTTATCCGCTAATTCAGCAATTTCAAGAGAAAGCAGCCAATCATTCGGGTGATTTGCGCTAACTGCAGCAAAGGCTTCTTTTAAAGTGATATGTGTAGGTTTTCCTTCTCGATGATTTCTAACGCTAGAGTATAGCTCTTCTAACTCGGCTCTTTCTGGTGATTTTTTCGTCTTTATAGTTTGACTCGAAGTCACATGATTAATCATATCAAAACTATGTACATCGGCCGGCCCTGAAAATGCCGAAATCACTTTTTTACCCACAGCCATATCGTAAATTCCCCATTCGGGTTGGAATAAAACACTGTCGTTGTGCGTAACCGTGCAATTTTTAAAACTAATGATTATAATTTCTCCTTGTAGATTTCTTGAACCTGTAATGATTTCACCAGTTACAATTATGTTTCCTTCAAACTCAAGCGTTACCGATTCGGCTTCATAAATATCATAAGCCCTCAAATCTCTTGGACTCATGTCCTCAATAGCCAAGTTGATTCCTTTTAGTTTTCCAATTGGTGAACCAAAACCTTCAGCATGATATTGTGTTCCGTGACCAACCAATTCTTTTTCGCGATAGGACAAAGCCGTTTTTCCTGTTGTTTGGATATAAACCGGTTTTCCTTCTTCTTCAATTACATTAGTAAAAACACCCGAAATTTGAATACCAGTACTCAATTCAATTGTCCCTAAAGCATTTGATTTTATCAATTTTTTCAAACTCGATAAACCACCTGTTCGTAACGCCATAGTATTAGCAAATTCCTCTAAAACCAAACTCAAATGTGCAAAATCAGGAGTTACATAAAGTTGCGGTTGCGGTTTTGTAATATCAAAACTTTGATCAGCAGCTGAAATATCATAAGGTATTTTCTTTACTTTATCGGTCATACACCAAGCGCTTTCGCCTATGGATGATAATAATCCCGCGCCATATATTTTGGGGTTTTCCACTGTTCCAATCAAACCATATTCTACTGTCCACCAATGCAGATTTCGAATTCGTGCCATTTCGGATAATTCACCCATATTATTTTGCAAAAAGTCGACTTGTGCTGCTGCGGCATTAATTTCGACTTGAGGAGTTCCTTCGGCTTCTTTAATAATCGAAAGTAAACGAACTGCTTCATACATTTCATAATCACGTGAAGAAGATATGGCTTTGCAACCAATTTCGCCGAAGCGACGTAAATATTCTGCATATTCCGGATTGGCAATAATAGGAGCGTGGCCTGCACCTTCATGAATAATATCTGGTGCGGGCGTATATTCAATGTGTTCTAACTGACGAATATCGGAAGCAATAACAAGTACGTTATAGGCTTGAAATTCCATAAAAGCATTAGGTGGAATAAATCCATCAACGGCTACGGCAGCCCAACCGATTTCTTTTAAAATTCGGTTCATGCCATACATATTTGGAATATTGTCAACTTCCAAACCTGTTTTGTTCAAACCATCTAAATAGGAATTATGAGCTACTTTTGAAAGATAATCAACATTTTTACGCATCACATAACGCCAAACCGCTTGGTTAATCGGAGTATAATCCCCATAATCCTGTGGTTTGATAAATTGCTTCAAATGCTTGGGTAATCTATCAATCAGTGGATTGCTTTCAAATGCTATTTCCATAAGTTTTGTTGCTGTAGATGTGGTAAAATTACAAATCTTAATGGAAAGAAGTATTATAAATTATCTAAAACGTTATGATTTTTTAGGAGCAATTTCCAGCTTTCCGTTCTATCTTTTTCTTTTGTAAAGAAAAAGGATGCCACTGCAATCTGGGCTAGGAAAATGTGCTCAAAGAATAAACCGTAGCATCTCTGTTACGGTTTTTATTTTTTCTGCCAACTGCTACTGAATACTGTCTACTTCTTTTGCGGCGGATATTGTTCCAATATTTTAGTAACAAATTCTTTGATGACTTCATCTTTTTTATGGGTGTCTTTTGTCAAAACACCTTCACCTTCACCTTGCCATATTAGTTCTTTTTTCTTGGCATCGATAATGTCTATATATAAAGTCCCTTCTGGATATCGTGTAACAGTAGTGTTTCCTCCCCATAAATAAGGATTCCATCCAAAACCCCAACCATAACCCCAACCCATATTGAATTGGTTCACATTGACTTGTTCTCTTTCTTTAGTAAAAAAGGCAATCAATAAATCGGAATTGTCACTTTTAGTGAATCCTTTTGAAGTCATAACCTCATCAATAGAGTGAAGAATTCTTTTCTTATCTAAATCGGAAATCTCGACTTTGTCTATTGCGGTTTTGTGGAATGCAAAAGTCTTATAAGGAGAAAAATCTACTTTTTTGTCATAATCAGAATTTACACTTACTGAACTACAAGCTGAAAGCAGCAAAAAGAAAAACGGAAAAAGAATAAAATTTTTCATAAGTATAAATTTTAGTTAAAATAAATCATCATCAACTACATTAGGTATGGTAACTTTTAATAAAGGTTGCGTCGACATAGCTCTTTTTATTGCAAAAATGGCACCTTCATTTCGGGCCCAATTTCTTCTTGAAATTC
>CALQCV020000187.1 GCA_943329165.2 Candidatus Nitrotoga sp. CP45
CCTAATTTGGTTTTCGTTTGTGATTCAAAAACCGGTTCTTCCACTTTTACTGCAACAGCAGAAACAATAGATTTACGAATATCAGAAGCTTCAAAAGGTTTGTTATAAAACTCTTTTATGGTTTTTACAATCGCTTCACGAAAAGCGCCTAAGTGCGTTCCTCCTTGAGTGGTGTTTTGACCGTTGACGAACGAATGGTATTCTTCTGAGTATTGCGATTTACTGTGTGTTAAAGCAATTTCAATGTCATCACCTTCTAAGTGAATCACCGGATATTGCATATCGTCTTCCGTAATCGTTTCTTCTAATAAATCTTTTAATCCAAATTCGGAGAGGTATTTTTCACCGTTATAATAAATCGTTAAACCGCGATTTAGATAACAATAGTTTTTGAGCATCTTGATGATGTACTCATTTCGGTATTTATAATTTTTGAAAATAGTTTCATCGGCAACGAAAGAAACTTTGGTTCCTCGTCGTTTTGTTGATTCAATTACCTCTTCTTCAATAGTCAGGTTTCCGGCAGAAAACTCAGCCGCTTTTTGTTGGTTGTCACGAACAGATTCTACACGGAAATAATTCGACAACGCATTAACGGCTTTTGTTCCAACACCGTTTAACCCGACCGATTTCTTAAACGCTTTGGAATCGTATTTCCCACCTGTATTCATTTTGGAAACCACATCAACGACTTTACCTAATGGAATTCCACGTCCGTAATCACGAACAGTAACCATTTTGTCTTTTATGGTGACTTCAATAACTTTTCCGGCACCCATAACAAACTCATCAATACAGTTGTCGATTGTTTCCTTAAGCAGTATATAAATTCCATCATCGGGAGAAGAACCATCACCGAGTTTTCCGATGTACATTCCGGGACGCATACGAATGTGTTCCTTCCAGTCTAACGAACGGATATTGTCTTCTGTATATTGATTTGGCTCTTGCATTTTGGATTTAACGATTTAACAATGTTCCTTTAATTTGATGCTTTTTTCATCAAGCTCGGGAGTGCTAATATATGCAAATCCATGCATTTTTGAAATGATAAAAATCAAAGTTATTAAGAATGATATCAACGATAGAATCCAGCAAACGAACTAAATAAAAAAAACTTTAGGGTTCAACTTAATCGGTACTATTATTAAAGTGTTTTCTTAATTTAAGATTTAATTCTTTTGGATTAAACGGTTTTAGAATGTATTCATTAATGCCTAGAAGTGCAGCTTTCTCCAAATATCCGTAAGATGCGGATGCCGTTAATGCAATAATTGGTACAGAAACATCTTTAAATCTTATGTTAATTGTTGCTTCATAACCATCCATTACTGGCATGGACAAATCCATTAAAACGATATCGTATTTTCCTGGCTCATATTTTTCTGTCGCTATTAAACCATTTAAAGCTACATCAACTTTTACATTCCATTGAGAGAGAATTTTTTCTGCGACTTTTACATTTATCAAATTATCTTCAACCAAAAGCACTCGTAATCCTTCTAGGTTTTCTTCTATGCAGTCGAGGTATAAAACATCCTTTTTTAAATCCTCACTATTTGTAAAATAAGGCACATTTAAAACAAAACTGAAATTGGAACCTTTGCCAAATTCACTTTGCAATTCAATATCGGAATCAAGTAATTGCAATAATTTTTTTGAAATCACCAAACCCAAACCTGTTCCGCCAAACTTCCTAGTGGTTGTTTTTTCGGCTTGTTCAAATTTTTGAAAAATATGATGGAATTTATCTAACTCAATACCTATTCCATTATCAATAACTTGAATTTTAAATTTTGAGTTGTTATTGCTTTTCTCAAGTTGGTCAACTTTAATTTTAACAACGCCATCTTTTGTAAACTTTACAGCATTTGAAACTAGATTAGTTATAATCTGTCCTAATCGTAGCGGGTCGCTTATAATATTTTTTGTAAAATTATTGTCAAATTCTATTTCAATTTTATTGGAATTCTCTTCTGCTTTAACATCTAACGACTTAACAATCTGCGTGATTAATTCTTTTAGGTCAAAGGGAATATTTTCTAACTCAATTTTACCAGCTTCTATTTTACTAAAATCTAAAATGTCGTTAATAAGCAAGTATAAATTTTGGGATGAATGTTTTAAAACTTCAATATTTTCTCGAAAACTGGACAACGAGTTTTCTTTTTCCATTATATATATCAAACCAATAATTGCATTTAAAGGAGTTCTAATTTCATGGCTCATTACAGAAAGAAAATCAGATTTAGCCTCATTTGCCTTTTCAGCATTAGATTTAGCAACATACAATTGTTTCTGAAACTCTTTTTTAAAATCAATTTCTTTGTTTAAAATATTTAATAATTCAATTAAATTATCTTCTTCTCCAATCTTAACTTTTTTGTCATTTAATTCATTTATGGCATAAATTAACTTACTATGAATTTCTTCTTTTTTTACTAATTCATCTTTTAATTTATGGTTCATTTTAATGTATTCAACATCATTCAACATCGAAGATTGCTCAAACAATTCGGCATCACGTTCGTAACTTAAATAAGTTGAATTAACTACATCGATAAACTTACTCAATGCTGGATTATCTGCAATAATGTCATCTGACAAATATTTATTTATCTGTCGCTTGAGTTGTCTATGAATGTTTTGGTTATCCATTTAATTATGATTCATAAATTGTAGTAATTGTCATTGTTTGATTATGTAATTCGCAAGCTACTTTATTTAGTGTAGGCGAAATTTCGCCATACGAATAAAAGCCACAAACTAGCATTTTATCACCAAAAACTTCTTTTACGACTTCTATCTCTTCTTCTATTCTATCTCCTAATACAATTTTTCTTCCAACGCAACTTACAAGTAAAGCTAATTCTGGTTTATTGCTTTGGTTTTTGTGAATAAGTGATGCAGCATTATAAGAAGCGTCTATAAGTTTGTCAAAATTACCTTTCATCAAACGGACCTGAGAGCCAATTGGTATATCTCCTGCAAATGTCATTGATTTTTTCTCCTCATCAATAGATAAAATAGTTCTTACTACAGGTTCAGACATAGCATTTTCTTTCATAGAAAGGGGGAAATACAAAGAAGATCCTGGTAATTCTTCTGCATATTTTCCAAGGTATTCCTTGTATAAATCAAGTGCAAATCGGTCACCAATTTTATACAATATATTTTTTTCGGAATGGGTTACTTCTCGCTCGGGACCGAAATCAGACCAGCCTCCTTCGGAAGCAAAACCAAAGTGAATATTATCACCATAGAAACCAATTGCTACGATCTTACCAGGAGAAGCATCACTATTTAAACCTACAATTGTTTTTTCAAAATTGTATTCATCTCCAGCTAATCCACCAAATATGGGAACAGCTTCTCTAGTTTGCAAGATCAATTCATTGATAAGTTCAGTACCGTTAATTAAGCTTCCTTCAGAAATGACAAGAATTGATTTTAAGTCATCTGATAAAAGATCATCTTTTATTTTTTTTCCTAACAACTTAATATCAGGATTTAAAAGAATATCTATTTCGGTAACTTTAATTTTTGTTTTTTCAAATGCGATTGCAGTTGCAACCAAATTATTTTGCACCAAATTCATATTTGAAATTTGTCCCGAGGAAGAACAAATAACAATATTTGCATTTGGGTAAAGACTTTTTAACTTTTGATAGGGTGCTGTTTTTTCTAAAAATACTCTCTCACCAAAAGCAAGAACAAGGTTTGCAGTAAGAGAATTAAATTCGTCTGTTGTAAAAAGAACTATTTCACTGTTGTTCTCATCTACTTTTATTTGCTGTAGTTTCATGCTAAATTGTTTTAACGAGTTATAAAGAAAGAAAAATCTTTTTACTATAACAAAAAAACTGCAAAAGAAATTTTGCAGTTTTTATTTGTTTTTATAAAAATATTTTTAAACGTTAAATCGAAAATGCATCACATCGCCATCTTTTACAATATATTCTTTGCCTTCCACCCTCAGTTTTCCTGCTTCTTTTACTTTGGCTTCAGAACCAAAATTAGAGAAATCATCATAAGCAATTACTTCAGCACGAATGAATCCTTTTTCAAAATCGGTGTGGATAACTCCAGCCGCTTTTGGGGCAGTATCGCCAATGTTGATTGTCCAAGCACGAACTTCTTTTACTCCGGCTGTAAAATACGTTTGTTGCTTCAATAATTTATATGCCGCACGAATCAAAACAGCTGAACCCGGTTCTTTTAAACCTAAATCTTCTAAGAACATTTGACGTTCTTCATATGTTTCAAGTTCGGTTATATCCGCCTCTGTCCCTACAGCCAAAACAATAACTTCTGCGTTTTCGTCTTTAACTAATTCACGAACTTGGTCTACGTATTTATTTCCGGTTGCTGCCGAATCTTCATCAACATTACAAACATATAAAACGGGTTTGTTGGTGATTAATTGAAAATCTTCTAGCAATACTTCTTCATCAGCATTTTGAGGCTCTACTGTTCTGGCTGATTTTGCTTGTAATAAATTTTCACGGATTCTGTC
>CALQCV020000188.1 GCA_943329165.2 Candidatus Nitrotoga sp. CP45
CAACTGTGTTAGCGGCAATGGTACTTGGTAACTATGTGATCAAGGACATGGGTGGAAGCATCCAAGACGCATTCGGTGGAATTGGTCCAATCTTATTGCCAATGTCAATCGCTGGTTTCGGAATTTTATTCTCTATCGTAGGAACTATGTTAGTTAAAATTACTAGCGATGATGCTAAAGAAGCGCAAGTTCAAAAAGCATTAAACATAGGAAACTGGGCATCTATTGCATTAACTGCTGTAGCTTGTTTCTTTCTAGTTAAATGGATGTTACCTGCTGAAATGAAAATGTCATTCTTTGGTGAAGGTTTAAGAGACATCTCTTCAATGCGTGTTTTCTATGCTACATTAATTGGATTATTTGTTGGTGGCGCTATTTCTTCAGTAACCGAATATTATACAGGTTTAGGTACAAGTCCAGTTTTGAAAATCGTACAAAAATCATCTACAGGCGCAGGAACAAACGTAATCGCTGGTTTAGCTACCGGAATGATTTCTACCTTCCCAACGGTATTGTTATTTGCTGGAGCAATATGGTCAACATATGCACTAGCAGGTTTCTATGGCGTGGCTTTGGCTGCTTCTGCGATGATGGCTACAACAGCTATGCAATTAGCAATTGACGCATTCGGACCAATCTCTGATAATGCAGGTGGAATTGCTGAAATGAGTGAATTACCAAAAGAGGTTCGTACTCGTACCGATATTTTAGATTCAGTTGGTAACACTACGGCTGCAACAGGAAAAGGTTTTGCAATTGCTTCGGCAGCATTAACATCATTGGCATTATTTGCGGCGTATGTAACTTTTACCGGAATTGACGGAATTAACATCTTTAAAGCGCCAGTATTAGCTATGTTATTTGTGGGCGGTATGATTCCAGTTGTGTTCTCTGCATTAGCAATGAATTCCGTCGGAAAAGCTGCCATGGATATGGTTTATGAAGTGCGTCGTCAGTTCAAAGAAATTCCTGGAATCATGGAAGGAACTGGAAAACCAGAATATGCAAAATGTGTTGATATTTCGACTAAAGCGGCATTACGTGAAATGATGTTGCCAGGTATTATGACTATTGGTTTCCCAATTGCAATTGTATTATTAGGTAAATTAGTTTACGGAGATAATAACCAATTAATCGCAGAAATGTTAGGTGGTTATATGGCTGGAGTTACCGTTTCAGGAGTTCTTTGGGCTGTATTCCAAAATAACGCCGGTGGTGCTTGGGATAACGCTAAGAAATCTTTCGAAGCCGGAGTTATGATTAATGGTGAAATGACGTACAAAGGTTCTGATGCTCACAAAGCGGCTGTAACGGGAGATACTGTTGGAGATCCTTTTAAAGATACTTCTGGCCCATCAATGAATATCTTAATCAAATTAACATGTTTGATTGGATTAGTAATCGCTCCAATCTTAGGTGCCGGTAACGAAGGCGGAACTAAAGAAATGGAATGCACTATGGAAATGAAAATGGAGTGCAAAGATATGGGCAAATGTGACATGAGCAAATGCAAAGACATGACTAAAGAAGAATGCGCTGCAATGTGTGATTCATTAAAATGTTCACCTGAACAAAAAGAAGCTTGTCTTTCTCACTATGGTGCTGATGGAAAATTCATCGCTGAGAAAAAAGATGATTGTTGTGCTACAAAAGATGCAATAGCTCCAGCTGCTGCTGAGAAAAATGTAAAAGTTGTAATTACCAATACAAACGGTAAAGCAAAAGCAACGGTTACCACTACAGTGGGAGGTACATCAACATCTGAAACTTTTGAAGGTACTGAAGCTGAATTAAAAGCTAAAGTGGAAGCATTGAAATAATGGTTTTCAACATATATAATTAAAAAATGGCTCGCAATTGTGAGCCATTTTTTTGTTTAATCCATTACTGGATACTGATTAGTGAGATGTTCCAGTATAATTCTGGACTACCATTCTAGGCCCGAATCCGTTTAAAGTCTGATAACGTTCTTGATATATTTTACTGTATTAATCTGTTCTAAATTTAAGGAATAGATTTTTAAAGTATCTGAATAAATACTGGTTGCGTTTTATTTAATATAAATAGTTTGGTTCCTAGTTGACAATCAATACTAATTCCAAACATTCATGTTTAAATTTATAAATACACTTAACTTTTCTTTCCATAAAAAATGCCCAAAATAGGGTCTAACTTTTTTGGGCATGTTTAAAATGGCAACCTTTTTTTTATTAATGATGAACTTATCTTTGTTTGATAACCTTAATTACTTTTTCTTTATCATCCGAAGCTACTTTTATAAAGTAAGTTGCTTTAGCTAAACGAGATAAATCAACCTGTACTTGCGTTGAATCTGTTTTTTCAGTCATTAAAGTTTGACCTAATAAATTAATCAAAGTTACTTGAGTAATTTTTCTCGAGTACGAAATGTTCACTACAGAGGAAGTTGGATTTGGATAACAAGCAAAATTCAAATTAACAAATTCATCAGTTCCTAAAGTACCAGTTACTGTCACCCCAAATGGTTCGCTTGAACAAGACTCAACAACATTAACGGCATAATATGTTGCTCCTGTTGTAAGTACCGTAGTACCCGGCAGTGGGTTGGTTGCACTTTGTGCATCAGCTAAACTACCATACCAAATTACATTTGAAGGATTTACCACAATATTAGCTATGGTAATATTATTTAAATTAGTTACATCAAATGATTGAGAATTATCTCCTGTTGGTTTATTAGCTGTGTTAACCGTAATTGTTAAAGAAGCTGTCGTTGCACATTGACCAGTAGTTGGCGTAAATGTGTAAGTGGTTGTAGCTGTATTATCTATACCCGGAGACCAAGTTCCTGTATATGAATTGTTAGATATTGTAGGCAAATCATTTAAACTTGCTCCTGAACATATTGAAGCTACAGAATCAAATAATGGAGTTGTAAAAGAAGTGCATGGCAAACTAATTGTTACTGAACCTCCACAATCAGTTACAGTAGCATTTGTATCAAATGGTAAATATTGACCTAAAGGTGCTGTCGTAGCATTTGTAATATAATAATAATAAGGTTGGCCTCCATAAGCAACAACCCACCTATTTTCTGGAGTTCCAAGTTCAGAAGCTAATGCATAATACAAATATAAATTTGTAGTAATTGCATTTCCTTGATAGTTGACTGGTAATGTTCTGTTATAATAAACTGGATTCCCGTTATAAGTTGTGTTTGAAGTATCTCCTCCCAATACCAATGCATTGGTATTAGTAATACAAGAACCACTTATTTCAACATCTTGTGCCCTACTTGTAAAAAAAATGAGAAGTAACAATGTTACTATTAAAAGTTTGTTTTTAGATATTTTCATAACAATACTTTAATTTCTTGAAGGAAAAATTCCTTGCGTGGCAATTATAAAATTTATACCTAAGTAAGGTTGCATATTGTTAATAGGCTGGCTATCTCCAGTACTTCCCGTAGGAGACATAGTTGTATTCGCAGCATTAGTAGTATATTCTTTGTCTAAAGTAGAAGTATCTGCGTTAATAGCATTGGTAGGAACACTTGTGGTCCCAGCAGAGGTATTTGCAGAAATACTATGAGTATGAGCTGGAAGATTTGAAACAAGAATTGAAGTATTTTCAGTTCCTCGTACCTGTCCAAGAGCAACATCTGTTAAGCCGGGGCCTAGTCCAAAATGAACAGGTACTCTACCGCGCAAATCGGGTAATCCAAAAGTTGTGATTCCATTGCCTCCATAAGTGGTGCCTAACAAAGAAAATAAAGCTGTGTTTTGAGCAATAGAGAGTAACTGACCATTACAAAACTGCCATCCTGTTGGAGCAAAATTTCCTGCAAACATTCTAATTTCTCCAAGATATGCATTTTGTGCCTCAACATGTTGAATAGAGAATAGCGTAAACATTAAAAGTGATAAAAGATAATTTTTTTTCATGATTGAATTATTTAATATAATTAATAGTTAATTAACAAAACTAATAAATTAAGTTATGTTTTAATGTTTTTTTAAAAGTTATCAAATGAGTTATACAAAAACCATGAAATACCAAAGTTTTAAATATTTTGAAAGAAAAATTAATGTTAAAACAATCCGTTTATTTCAGCATTAATTCTATTAATAATATCTCCTAAATCTTCAGGATTATTAACAAAATCTATATTGTCTACATCAATTATTAATAGTTTGCCTTTGTCATAGGTATGAATCCAAGCTTCGTAGCGTTCGTTCAAACGACTCAAATAGTCAATTGAAATTGTGTTTTCATAATCACGACCACGTTTGTGAATTTGAGCAACTAAATTTGGAATAGAGCTTCTCAAATAAATCAATAAATCTGGTGCGCCAACTAATCCTTCCATTAACTCAAAAAGATCGGAATAATTTTGATAATCACGATTGGTCATTAAACCCATAGCATGTAAATTGGGAGCAAAGATGTGCGCATCTTCATAGATGGTTCTGTCCTGAATTATATTTTTACCACTTTCCCGAATTTGCAATACCTGACGAAA
>CALQCV020000189.1 GCA_943329165.2 Candidatus Nitrotoga sp. CP45
AAAAAATAAAGTCATAGCAATAAGAAACAACAGAGGGTATAGTCCTCGAGTAGAAAAAGTAGCAGCCCACAGAATAAATGATTTAATTCGTGGCGTTTCAGAAGTTCGTCTAGTAGGAGAAAACATTGAGCCAGGAGTTTTTAAATTCTCAGATGCGCTGCGTTTAGCTGAAGAGCAAGAAGTAGATTTGGTAGAAATTTCTCCAAATGCCGTTCCTCCAGTTTGTAAATTAATGGATTATGGAAAATTCATCTACGAGCAAAAAAAGAGAGACAAACAGCTTAAAGCAAAGTCTATACAAATTGTTGTGAAAGAAATTCGTTTTGGTCCTCAAACTGATGAGCACGATTACGAATTTAAAAGAAAAAATGCTGAGAAGTTTTTAAAAGAAGGTTCAAAATTGAAAGCATTTGTTTTCTTTAAAGGACGTTCAATTATATACAAAGAGCAAGGTCAAATTCTATTATTACGTTTGGCACAAGATTTAGAAGAATACGGAAAAGTGGAAGCAATGCCGGTTCTAGAAGGAAAGAGAATGATTATGTTCATTGCTCCGAAGAAGAAAACAAAATAAGTCAAAAGACGAAAATTGTAAAGTCAAAAGTAATAACACGCTTTATGACTTTGGACTTTCGACTTTCGACTCAAAAAAGTAAGTAAGTTAAATTAAATAAACTAGGAAAAAATGCCTAAAATGAAAACAAAATCCAGTGCTAAGAAGCGATTCAAAGTAACTGGCTCTGGAAAAATCAAGAGAAAACACGCCTTTAAAAGTCACATTCTGACTAAAAAATCTAAAAAGCGTAAATTGGCTTTGACGCATTCTGCTTTGGTTCACAAAACAGATGAGAAAAGCATTAAACAACAATTAAGGATAATCTAGTATTCAGTCGCAGTCACAGTAAGCAGTAACAACTGAAAACTGAGACTAAAAACTGTAAACTTGACCCTTTAGGTTAAAAATTATTAAATAACCTTGGAGTATGGCCACAAAGTTACCTTGATTAAATTCGGTACGCCTGCTACAAAAAAACAGAAAAATTATGCCAAGATCAGTAAATTCAGTTGCTAAAAGAGCAAGAAGAAAAAAGATAATGAAGCAAGCCAAAGGTTTCTTTGGTCGTCGTAAAAACGTTTGGACGGTTGCTAAAAATGCGGTTGAGAAAGCAATGTGCTACGCTTACCGTGATAGAAAAGTGAACAAAAGAAATTTCCGTGCTTTATGGATTCAACGTATCAACGCTGGAGCTCGTTTAGAAGGAATGTCTTATTCACAGTTTATGGGTAAAGTAAAAGCTAACGGAATCGAATTGAACCGTAAAGTTCTTGCCGATTTAGCAATGAATCACCCAGAAGCTTTCAAAGCAGTACTTAAAAAAGTAAAATAAACGTTTGTACAATCTTATTTAACTTACTTATAAATATAGAAAAGCTGGTCGAAAGATTAGCTTTTTTTGTTTTGATGAATCAAAACTACCTGACTTTCAAGGGCAGTCCTCCTCTTAATATCAAATATTTAACTTACTTACAATAAAAAATCCCAGGTCTACTCGGATACCTACCCCCAAAAAAGTTAGACACTATTTTGAGGTTTTTTATAGAAAGAAAAAACACTAAGAGCATTAGGGTTAGTAGTTTTCTCGCGCATATCGTACCCTAAATGAGCATCTAATTCGTCTACGAGCATTTTCCCAATTCCTCGCTTTTGCAGTTGGGCTAAATTACCATAGAGGTCTTCGCCTGTTTTGAATTGCTTCAAAATTCACCGGATAATAAATCTTCCTTTTTCATAAATTGTGTAAATATTTAAATTAAGTAAAAAAGATGTTAGAGTTTTTTGCGAACCCTAATATCTTTTTTACTTACACACTTTATGGGATAAACTTAAAAATATTTAACCCAAAAAAGTAAAATCAATCCAATATTGAGTAATATAAATGTAAAATAATTTTACTCCTCTGCTTTCTTAATAACTTTTCTTGCCACTTCAATCTTAAACTTCTTCCCTTTCATTTTCTCGTCACGAATATTAGAAAGCAAGTCTTTTACTTTTTTAGATTTTACTGCGGCAAACGAAATGAAATCCTTAACTTCTATTAGTCCCAAATCGCCTTTTTCGAGTTTTCCTTTTTGGGAAAAGAAACCAACAATATCAATCTTGTTCAGTTTGTTTTTCTTGCCGCCACTGATATAAATCGTCTGGAACTCCGGAGGTTTTGGTAATGTCGTGGAACTAGTGACATTAAATACTTTCATGCTGTAATCAAGATAATCCATTTTCTTTTCGCTTTCATGCGCAATGATATAAGCGGTTCCTGTAGCTAACATTCGAGCGGTTCGCCCGTTTCGATGTGTGAATTCGTCTTCCTTTGAAGGCAAATGATAATGAATAACGTGTTTCATTTCGGGTATATCCAAACCACGTGCGGCCAAATCGGTAGTAATCAAATAGGGCATGCTTCCGTTTCTAAACTGAATTAAAGCGCGTTCACGTTCGTCCTGATCCATTCCTCCGTGATAATAGGTGGCGAAGATTCCTTTTTCGTTGAGCGCATCGCTTATGCGTTCGGCAGCATCACGATGATTACAGAAAATAATCGCCGATTCCGATTTCAAGGAACAAATCAGATTGAAAAGCGAATTAATTTTATCCTTCTCTTTAGAAACAACCATTTTCATTTCGAGATTGGCATTCGCTTCGTTATTTGGAATAAAATCTAAAACTGTTGGATTTACAACTCTGGTGTATCTCGGAATTTCAATTCCGGCCGTTGCCGAAACCAAAATACGTTTGTTAACTTTAGGCAATCTTGAAATAATAAACGACATCTGCTCATGAAAACCCAGCTGCAAAGATTTATCAAACTCATCTAGAACCAAGGTTTCAATATAATCTGTTTTAAAAGTTCCTCTGTCAATATGATCCATAATTCTTCCAGGAGTTCCAATTAAAACCGCCGGAGGATTTGATAAGTTTTTGATTTCGGTTTCAATGGAATGTCCACCATAACAGACATTTACTTTGTAATTGGTGCCCATTTTTTTCCAAACCTGCTCAATCTGTAATCCCAATTCGCGTGATGGAACTAAAATCAGGCATTGCACTCTGGTATTAATATCTTCGTTAAGCATTTCAAAAATCGGGAGCAAAAAACCAAGCGTTTTCCCTGAACCTGTTGGCGAAAGCAATAAAATATTGGCATCATTCAAGATGGCAGCCGAAGCTGTTTCCTGCATTTCGTTTAGACTATCAATGCCTAAATTCAGCAATAAATTGTTGGAATGTGGATTTTTATACATGCTGTAAAGGTAAAGCTAATTACGAATTACGAATTATGAATTAAGAATTAAGAAGAACAAATTTAGAATTTTTTTGAGCAGTTCTAATTAAAAAGACCTTTGTCAGTCTGAGCCTGTCGAAGACCTTCTCAATTTAGCAGAGTTCGGATTGCACTTCGACAAGCTCAGTGTGACAATGCTAAACCAATTGTAATTTATTTCAGGAGTCTTTCTTCTTCAAATAATAATTTAATATTCTCGTACGAATTTTTTAACGCTTCTTTTATTTGCTCGGGGTTGAGCCAGACAGCTTTTTCAATACCTTCATTAGCTTGAGGAAAAGGAGTTCCTTCAAAAGTAGTTTGCATTTCAAACCAATGAGTGATTTTCAATTTATATTTACCATTACGCTTAAAAACATGATAGGTTTTTTGGAGTTTTTTCGTAATCGTTAATTGACCAACACCTGTCTCTTCCTCTATTTCACGTGTTGCAGTATCTTCTATTTCTTCTCCTTTTTCGATTCCGCCTTTTGGCAAATCCCATTTTCCGTTTCTTAAAATAAATAAAACATCGCCGTTTTTGTTAAAAACCAAACCACCACCAGCTTTGCAAACTGGAATTTTTTCCTTTAACTTTTTTAGAATGGCTTTTTCATCTGGATAATACAAAGATGCCTTTTGAATTTTGTTTTGAAACATTTTGATGATGAGTTGCTCAATATCAATACTTTCCAATAAAAATAATTGAAAATCGGTTTCTTTGGCGATTTCATTGGTTAAAAAAAGTGGTTTATCGTTGACAAAAACTTTATACATTTGCGGTATGATTATTAATAAAGACACAGCCGAAAAAACAGCCGAATTGCTTTTACAAATAAATGCAATTAAATTGAATCCAAAAAATCCTTTTACGTGGGCATGTGGTTGGAATTCTCCAATTTACTGCGACAACCGATTAATACTGTCCTTCCCGCCGATAAGAAATTTTGTGCGAGAAGAATTTTCTAAACATATTGAGAAAAAATTTGGGAAACCAGACGTCATTGCTGGAGTTGCAACCGGAGCTATTGGCATCGGAATGTTGGTCGCTGAATATATGGGATTGCCATTCGTATATGTCCGTCCGGAACCAAAAAAACACGGTAGACAAAATCAGGTGGAAGGCTTTTTG
>CALQCV020000190.1 GCA_943329165.2 Candidatus Nitrotoga sp. CP45
AGATACTTCGAAAACGGCAACACCAAAACCCGATGTAAAAACACAGGCTACAGATTTGATTAACGGTTTGTTCAATAAAAAGAAAAAAGAAGCTCCAAAAACAGAGACAACGCCAACGACCACAAAATAACAGGAAATTTTTGCCACAGATTCGCAGATTAAAAATGATTTTAAAATCTGTGAATCTGTGGCAAAAAATAAAAACTAAATCAAAATCTTCACCACATAACCTTCAAAAGTTCGGACGTTAAAAACCGTTCCGTCTTCAAACATCAAATATTGTCCTTTTATACCTGTTAATATCCCGGAGAAATTGGGTGATTTGTCCAAATTCAGGCTATTAACTTTAGTTGGAAACTGTAAAACAGGATAATGCAATTCATATAAATTAACCTTTTCGGGATAATAAAAATCCTGAACTTCCTTTGGAATCAAGTCTTTTAATGAGGCTTTTTCTTTGAGCAAATCGACTATTGGGACATCATTTTTTAACATTTTTTGCCAATTGGTTTTATCAGCATAATGATTCTTCAAAGCGACTTCGGTGATTCCAGCCAAATATCGATTCGGAACTTCAACAATTGGGATGGCTTGAATAGCTCCTTGATCTATCCATCGCGTTGGCACTTGTGTTTCTCTGGTAACACCAACTTTCACTTCGCTCGACAAGGCCAAATACACAATATGTGGTTGCAGTTGCACTCTTTTTTCATATTCCAAATCGCGGTCTTCAATATCTAAATGCGCGGTGCTCAGTTCGGGTTTCATTATCCAATCGCCAGCTGACGCGGAACTCATAAAACAATCATAGCAAAATCCTTGACGAAAAATCTTTTTCTTTTTACCGCAATTTAAACATTGGTAACCAACGAAATTTATTTCCATGGATTTTCCTAACAACTGATTCAAACTCAAAAAACTATTTTCAAAAACCAGATAATACTGAATCGGATTTGCGAATTCGGTTTGCATTTTGGTTAATACACCTTCGTAAGTCATATTTATATTTAGGATTTAGGAATGAGGAATTAGGATTTAATTCCTATTTTAGCGTAAAGTTACAAATCCTAAATCATAATTCGCAATTCCTAAATTCGAAACATGCCAATCCCATTAATAAATTCTATTGCTTCCTGGGTTTTGAAACAGCGCATTCATCAGATTGAGTTGTTTTTAAAATATCCGCATGAAGTACAAGAAGAGTTAATGATGAACTTAATTCGTTCTTCGGAAGAGACCGTTATTGGTCAGAAATATGATTATGGAAGTATCAAATCCTATCAAGCATTTGCGGAAAGAGTTCCCGTTTCGACTTATGAAGATTTGGAGCCCATGATTGAACTTACCCGAAAAGGCACGCAAAATGTTTTTTGGAACACACCGATAAAATGGTTTGCAAAATCGAGTGGGACCACCAATGCAAAAAGCAAATTCATTCCGGTTAGCACAGAGGCTTTAGAAGATTGCCATTACAAAGGCAGCAAAGATTTATTATGCCTTTATTTGAACAACAACGAAAACTCAGAAATGTTTTTGGGCAAAAGTTTGCGTCTTGGTGGAAGTTCACAGATTTATGAAAGCAACAATACGTATTTTGGTGATTTATCCGCAATTCTTATTGAAAACATGCCTATTTGGGCGGAATTCAGCAGTACGCCGAGTAGCAAAGTATCTTTAATGCACGAATGGGAATCCAAACTTACTGCAATTATCAACGAAAGCAAAAACGAAAATGTAACCAGTTTTGCCGGCGTTCCTTCGTGGATGTTGGTGTTGTTAAACAAAATTATGACCGAAACCGGGAAAGACAATTTAATGGAATTGTGGCCAAATCTGGAAGTCTATTTTCATGGCGGTGTAAGTTTTGAGCCTTATCGAGAACAATACAAAAAGATACTACCTCAAAATAATTTCAAATACTACGAAATTTACAATGCTTCTGAAGGATTTTTTGCCATACAGGATTTGAATTATTCCAACGATTTGTTGCTGATGCTCGATTATGGAATTTTCTATGAATTCATTCCGATGGATACCTTTGGCACCGAAAATCAGAAAGTAATTCGGCTTTCCGATGTAGAATTGTTTAAGAATTATGCTATTGTGATTACTACCAACGCCGGACTTTGGCGCTATTTGATTGGTGATACCGTCCGATTTACTTCGCTGTCGCCGTACAGAATTCGGGTTTCGGGAAGAACCAAACATCATATCAATGTTTTTGGTGAAGAACTAATGGTTGAAAATACCGATATGGCTTTGGCCAAAACCTGTTCAGCCCTAAATTGCGAAGTAAAGGATTATACCGTTGCTCCCATTTTTATGAAAGACAAAGAAAAAGGTGCACACGAGTGGATGATTGAATTTAAAAAACATCCAGAAGATATTAAACTTTTCGAAAAAAAATTGGATGAAAATTTACAGTCTTTAAACTCTGATTACGAAGCCAAGCGTTACAATAATATGACACTAAATCAGCTAAAAATTAATGTGGCAAGAGAAAATTTATTTTACGATTGGCTTAAGGAAAATAATAAATTGGGAGGGCAACATAAGATTCCGAGATTGTCAAATGAAAGAGATTATTTGGAGCAGTTGAAAAGTATGAAGCTTGGCGTTACTAAATAGAAGATTATGAAGAAAATAATTTTATTACTCATACTCGTATTATTTTTTATTTCTTGCGGACCTCACAGAATGAAATGTGGTCCAGGAAGATGCGGTTTAGATGAAACTTATTCTGAAATAGAAAAAAAAAGCAATTTACTCAGCTACCGTGTGTTCCCTATTGTGTGGAATTATCATTGATAAACTTGTTATGAAAATAAGTTTAACAACAAACAAAGCTCAAAAACGTATGTTTTTGAGCTTTGTTTGGTTTTGTGATCAGCTTAAAAGTAAAAAATCACCACTTATTCTGCTTAATAAGTATCACGGTTTCCGTATATTATTTAATTTAATTTCAGTAATTTTGTTAAAACAAATTTGAATATGAAAACAACTTCTCTTTTATTTAACAATGAACCAACTGACAAAGAATTAGCAAAACTAATGAAAGACGTTTTAGTAGATGTAAAAAAAAGAGCCAAATTGGCTTCAAAAAATTTTAAAGAATTACAAAAAAAGGAAATTATAGCATCTAAAAAACGCTATGAAAATTATATTATAAATGGAAATTAATCTTTTGCCATAAAAAAAAATTGAGCTCACGAAATTAACAAACAAAGCTCAAAAACAGTTGTTTTTGAGCTTTGTTCATACTTAATTTGAGCTTGAAATGATTTTACGAAGCGATTTCTAGCCTTTTTAATAAATTTTTGGTCAAGGCATCATGCGTATAGTCTTTGTCAATATGAAGTGTCTTTTCATCAGAACTCGGCAAATCATACATAGCATCGGTTAAAATGGCTTCACAAAGTGAACGCAAACCTCTTGCTCCTAACTTGTATTCCAACGCTTTGTCAACAATATAATCTAAAGCGTTGTCATCTATGGTGAATTTTACTTCATCCATACCAAATAATTTTTCATACTGTTTGATCAAAGCATTTTTTGGTTCCGTTAGAATAGCTCTCAATGTTTCTTTATCCAATGGATCCATGTGAGTCAAAACCGGTAAACGCCCAATAATTTCTGGAATTAAACCAAAATCTTTAATGTCTTTTGGAATTACATATTGCAATAAATTATTTTTATCTATTCCTTCAGCATTTTGAGAAGTTGAATACCCAATAGCTTGACGGTTTAATCGTTTAGAAATAATTCTTTCAATACCGTCAAAGGCACCACCAGCAATAAATAAAATATCTTTAGTATTGACTTCTATAAATTTTTGATCTGGATGTTTTCTTCCTCCTTTTGGTGGAACATTTACGACCGTTCCTTCTAATAATTTAAGCAAAGCCTGTTGCACGCCTTCGCCAGAAACATCACGAGTTATGGATGGATTGTCGCTCTTACGGGCTATCTTATCTATCTCGTCAATGAAAACGATTCCTCTTTCGGCTTTCGCCAAATCATAATCGGCTGCTTGTAATAATCGGGTTAAAATACTTTCTACATCTTCCCCAACATAACCAGCTTCAGTCAAAACGGTTGCGTCAACAATAGCTAAAGGAACTTCAAGCATTCGCGCAATGGTTTTTGCTACCAATGTTTTTCCGGTTCCAGTTTGCCCAACCATAATGATGTTGCTTTTTTCAATTTCAACATCTTCTTCGTGCTGCAATTGCATCAATCGTTTGTAATGATTGTAAACGGCAACCGACATTACTTTTTTGGTTTGGTCTTGTCCAATAACATATTGATCAAGGAAAGCGCGTATTTCTTTTGGTTTTTTCAAAATCAAATCAGAACTTGATTTCAAAGTATTCCCGCCTGATTTTAATTCTTCTAACACTATTCCGTGAGCTTGTTCAATACATC
>CALQCV020000191.1 GCA_943329165.2 Candidatus Nitrotoga sp. CP45
AAGAATAATGTTTTTCTAATACTAGTTTTACGCATTCAAGTTTAAACGCATAATCATATCTGACTTTTCTTTCCATAAAAATACCCCCAAATAGTGTCTAACTTTTTGGGGGCAGTCTACACAACTGTCGGTTTTATAATTCAGAAATATTATTTTTTCTTTTTAGACTTAGATTTTTTCTTTGCCTTTTCTTTCTTTTTAGCTTTTGCTTTTTTTGCTTTCTCTTTTGCTTTGGCTTTTTTCTTCTTTTCTTTGTCTTTAGCTTTTTGCTTTTCTTTTTTAGCCTTTTCTTTTTTCTTGGCTTTTTCCTTTTTGTCTTTTTCTTTCGCTTCCGCTTTTTTAGCTTTTTCTTTGTCCGAATCTTTCATAGTTTCTACATTTTCTTCAATGGAAGAAGTAGATTCTTCTACAATTGCTTCCGGTTTAACTTCCTTTTTTACTGCTGGCGTTGCAGTTCTTGATTTAGTTTTAGTTGGTGGTGCAGTAACAGTTGCTCTTGTACGAGCTGTTTTTACTTCAGGTTTGATTTCAACTGCAGGCTGAACTTCAGTCTCTGAATTTGAAACTTCTGGGTTTGTAGTTAAGTCATTGTTTATCATAGTTATACTTGTGTTTGAATACTCAATGTTAATTTAATGTAAATTTTATGTAAACAAAAATAGCATTTAAATTAATACGCCAATGTTAAGTTTTTATTTCAACGAGAGATTTAACATTGGAAACGTGTTAACTAGCGTTATCAAAAGGATTATGAAAATCTTTAAAAAAATTGCACAAAAAAACTCTTAATGAAGAATCAAAAAGAGTTTAATTTTGGTTTTCTATAATTTATTATATGAATATTTTCAAGAAGTGATAGGTTAGTCCGGCTATTATTGCTGAAACTGGGATGGTCAAAACCCATGCCCACAATAGTTTCACCGTAACTCCCCATCGAACAGCAGAAACCCTTTTGGTAACTCCAACTCCAATAATTGAACCTGTGATAGTATGTGTTGTTGATACCGGAATTTTGAAATGTTCTGTGATGAATAAAGTCAATGCTCCAGCCGATTCCGCTACAACACCTTCAAAAGCGGTAACTTTTGTAATTTTGGAGCCCATTGTTTTTACGATTTTCCATCCACCGCTCAAAGTTCCGAGTGCTATAACAGTATAACAAGTCAACGGAATCCACGAAGGCATTACTCCTTCAATTTTTACTCCGTCTTTTTCGGATGGCAAAACTACATTTAAATCTAACCAACCAAAAGACATATTAGTGTTTGGATGCGTATTAAGATAAACAGCTACTGCGGCAGCGATGATACCCATTACTTTTTGAGAGTCATTCCCACCGTGACCTAAACTGAAGGAAGCTGAAGATATCAACTGCATTCTTTTTAATACTTTTTCTGCTTTTGATGTTGGGAAACTACTGAATACCAAATTAAATATCGCAATACTATAAAAGATTATAGCTACTAAAGTCCACTTAATATTGGCTGGCTCACAAATAACGCTCCACAAATGACTTTCAAATCTTGGTTTCTTTATGTCGTCATAGCCTTCTAATACTAATGATAAAAACAATGCTACAATTATCATCAATACAATAGTTAATATTTTAGGGTAAATGCTTTTTCGTGAAGAATACATCAACCAAAGCGAAATGAAATAGGAAATAAACATTCCTATTAAGGGCGCCAACACAATAAAAGCGATGATGACAGAAACTCCTGAAGGCAAGCCACCGTCTTCTCCCGGTTTGTACCAGTTCACAATATTATACCAATGCTTTGTAACTTCTGCTCCATCTTGTATTACTGTATAATCGGAAAAGCCATGAAGAGATATTGCGTGAGCAATAGCTGCTCCTGCAAAACCTCCAATTAAAGTATGTGATGAGGATGATGGAATTCCTTTCCACCAAGTAATAAGGTTCCAAATAATTGCAGCAATAACGCCGGCTAAAATCACTGTTAAATTTATACTATCTGTTTTTGCCGTTTTTGCAACCGTGTCGGCAACACCAAATCCAAAAACCCAGTACGCTAAAAAGTTGAAAAAAGCTGCCCAAAGTACCGCCTGAAATGGTGTCAAAACTTTTGTTGCAACTATAGTGGCTATTGAATTTGCCGCATCATGAAAACCATTAATGTAATCGAATAGTAAGGCAAGAACGATAATTACAATTAGTAAAGTCATAAGATTAATCTTCAGTGTTCAGCTTTAAGTGTTCAGTGTCTGAATTTCGACGGCAAACTGATCACTGTAACTGACCATTAGTTTAAGAGTGTTTAACTGAAATTTGTTCCATTACATTCGAAACAGTTTTACATTTATCAGATGCCATTTCCAATGCAGAAAGTACTTCTTTGTATTTAATAACGTTTTTAGCATCGGTTTCATTTTCAAAAATATCTGCCACTGCTTTATCAAAAACTGAATCCGCTTTACTCTCTAACTTGTTTATTTTTTTGCAGGTTTCTTTTATTGCTTTGTGGTTCATGTCTTTTAATTCCTTAATTCCAATCCCAATTAGTTGACAAGCTTCTAAATTTATCTCCGTTAATTTACGAATAGATTTTGTAATTTTTTCTACTTGATACAAACGCATTCTACTAGCAGCACCATGCATATTATCAGCAACATTATCCATAGCTTTTATCAACGAATGAATATCTTCTCTGTCAAAAGGTGTGATGAAATTTCTGCTTAATTCCAAGTGTGTTTTGTGTGTAATCTCTTCTATTTCAGCTTCAAGCTCTTCTATTTTCCTAAAATATTCTTCACGTTCTGCTTTCGGTGCGTTTACTGCTTCGTGTAATGTTTCTGCCAATAAAATCAGACCTGCAGCAGCCTGCTCAAATAAAGGGAAGAATTTTTTATCTTTTGGAACTAAAAATTGGAAAATATTATTTATTGTCATTTTTTTTCGTTTTATGACGCAAATGTACCCTTCTAATGTTAAGAGAATATTAACAAACAAAAAAAGCATTTGCAATGTTATCAAATAAAATCAAAAACACTACTTTATCTTATTGAAAACGTTTTCGTATTTTAGCACACAATAAACGCAGCCAAAAATATACTATGGATATCAACTTCAATAAAAACGAAGATCACAACAAACTTTTACTAACCAATTTAAAAAGTCAATTTGCCAAAGTAAAAATGGGGGGTGGATTAAAACGAATTGAAAAACTTCATGCAGAAGGTAAAATGACGGCGCGTGAACGTATTGATTATTTGCTTGACGCCAAAGCAAAAAGCATCGAAATTGGAGCTTTTGTTGGAGATGGAATGTATGCCGAACATGGTGGTTGCCCTTCTGGTGGGGTGGTCGTAAAAATGGGTTACATCAAAGGAAAACAATGTATAGTCGTTGCTAATGATGCTACTGTTAAAGCGGGTGCTTGGTTTCCAATTACGGCCAAAAAGAACCTGCGAGCCCAAGAAATTGCTATGGAAAATCGGTTGCCAATAATCTATTTGGTCGATTCTGCCGGAGTGTATTTACCTATGCAGGATGAAATTTTCCCCGACAAAGAACATTTTGGACGAATCTTCAGAAATAATGCCATTATGAGCAGTATGGGAATTACCCAAATTGCGGCTGTGATGGGAAGTTGTGTTGCCGGTGGTGCCTATCTTCCAATTATGAGTGATGAAGCCATCATTGTAGATAAAACCGGAAGTATTTTCCTTGCGGGAAGTTATTTGGTAAAAGCTGCGATTGGAGAAAATATCGACAATGAAACCCTTGGTGGTGCCACAACGCATTGCGAAATTTCAGGTGTTACCGATTATAAAGCCAAAGACGATGCAGCTGCTTTGGATAGAATCAAAAGCATCGTTGGAAAAATTGGTAATTATGAAAAAGCCGGTTTCAACCGAGAAGCGTCTCAAAAACCAGCCTTGAAAGAAGAAGACATCTATGGTATAATTCCGAAATCAAGAACTGACCAATATGATATGATGGAAATCATTAAACGCTTAGTTGATAATTCAGAAATGGATATGTACAAACCCGATTACGGAAAATCTATAATTACATGTTATTCCAGGATTGACGGCTGGGCAGTTGGAATTGTTGCCAATCAGCGTACAGTTTCCAAAACCAAAAAAGGAGAAATCCAGTTTGGTGGTGTGATTTATTCGGACTCTGCTGATAAAGCGACTCGATTTATTGCCAATTGCAATCAAAAGAAAATTCCATTAGTATTTGTGCAGGACGTAACTGGATTTATGGTTGGTTCCAAAAGCGAACATGGCGGAATCATTAAAGACGGAGCCAAAATGGTGAATGCGGTTTCCAATTCGGTTGTGCCAAAATTTACTGTGATTGTTGGGAATTCGTATGGTGCCGGAAATTATGCCATGTGTGGAAAAGCCTATGATCCAAGATTAATATTTGCCTG
>CALQCV020000192.1 GCA_943329165.2 Candidatus Nitrotoga sp. CP45
GGCAGAAGTACTTCATTAGATAAGAAAAGATTTTATATTATGGCCAGAGGCAGTATTTTTGAAACGAAAAGCCATTTAATTTATGGGAAGAATGTCAATTATTTTGATCAATCAGAAGTAGTAGCGATTAATGAATTAGTTGATAAAAATGTATTAGAGTTGAATAAATTAATTAAATCGTTGCAGCCTCAGTCTGAATCTTAACCTTTATGAAACCAATCATACACGTAGAAAATTTATCAAAGGCTTATCAAATAGGTCAAATTGGAACTGGGACAATTTCAAAAGATATTGAGCGTTTTTGGATTACAAAAGTTCTTGGTAAGGAAGATCCGTTTTTAAAAATCGGAGAAACTAATGACAGAAGCAAAAAGGGAGAAAGCAACATTGTTTGGTCTTTAAAAGATATTAATTTCGAAATCAATCAAGGAGATGCAGTAGGTATTATAGGTAAAAATGGAGCCGGAAAAAGTACTTTACTTAAATTGCTTTCGCGTGTGACCAGCCCAACTACAGGGGAAATAAAAGTTAAAGGAAGAATTGCCAGTCTGCTTGAAGTAGGTACTGGTTTCCATCCTGAATTATCAGGTAGAGAAAACATTTATTTAAACGGAGCAATTTTAGGAATGCGCAAAAAAGAAATTACAAGTAAACTTGATGAAATTATAGATTTTTCCGGAGTTGAAAGATATATTGATACTCCTGTTAAAAGATACTCCTCCGGAATGTATGTCCGTTTAGCCTTTGCAGTAGCAGCGCATCTCGAAAGCGAAATCTTGATTGTAGATGAAGTGTTAGCTGTTGGAGATGCCGAATTTCAAAAAAAATGTCTTGGCAAAATGGGAGATATTAGTAAAGGAGAAGGAAGGACGGTTTTGTTTGTTAGTCATAATATGCCTAGTGTTAAAAGTTTCTGTAACAGAGGGATTTTACTAGAATATGGAAAAATAGTTAAAGATGACGTTATTGATGAAGTTATCACAAAATATATGACTAATGATGAAATTTCATTTTTTGAGTATGAAAACGATGAGTGTGGTTTGAGAAGTTTTGAAATATATAATTCCAAAGGATCTCAAAGTGTAAATATTTCAAATGGTGAAGATTTAACTATGATTTTAAACTTAGAAGTAAAAAAAGAGAAACCAGATTTTGGTTTTTGCATTGCCATTTATAATGAATACGATGAGCTGATAACAGCCATCAATTCGTATCATGTTAATGAAAAAATAGTAAATTTGAAACGTGGAAAGCAAAGTTTAATAGTTGTATTGCCAAAATATGTTCTAAATACTGGTTTGTATACAGTAAATTTTCATTTTAATAGTATTAGTGGTATAATTTATAAAAAAATGGAAAGAATAATTACTTTTAATATTTATGATGACGGTTATAGAAGAGGTAATAAATACAGCGGATTATGGCCAGGAAAAGTGAGTATTGTTCCAAATATTTATATTAATGAGACTAGGTAATAGAAAAAAAGACACCAAAGAAATTATTGCAAAATATTTTGGAAATAGAATATATTTTGGACCATTCTCAGGATTGAAAATTCCTGGTTTAGTATTGAATGCACTTTCAATATCTGAGATTTTAGGATTTTACGAATCCTGTTTGCATTTTATTTTTTCAGATTTGTTGAACAGAAAAATAAAAAGTGTAATGATTATTGGAGGGAATAATGGTTATTATTCTGCTGGATTGAGTAACCTATTTAATCCAGAAAGCCTAGTTATTTATGAAATGGTACAAGATTTACATCCAAGGATAGCTTCTTGGTTTGAAACAAATAATTTGTCTGAATACAGTATTTTAGGTGAAGCGACTCCAGAAGAATTTAGAAGAAATGACAAAAAAATAGATTTGTTATTTATGGATTGTGAGGGATTTGAAAAAACATTGCTCAATCCTAATGAATTTAATTGGCAAAGAGAATCCGATATAATTGTAGAATTACATCCATTTTATAAAGATAATTTAATAAGTGTTTTTACAGATAATTTTCAGTCAACACACACTATCCAAATTGTCTATGACGATTTTGATGAAGATATTAAAGTAAATAAAATTTTGAATGGTTTAAATTTAAATTATAACTATGATCAACATCCTAGTCATAGATGGATTAATGAAAACGGCAACAAAGTATATACAAGTGGATTATTTCTGTATTTAAGGAGAAAATCAGTATGATACCAAAAACCTTACACTATTGTTGGTTTGGAAACAAACCAAAATCTGAGTTAATAAAATATTGTATAGAATCCTGGGTTAGATATTTACCAGATTATCAAATGATAGAATGGAATGAATCTAATTTTAATCTAGAAATTAATTCCTATGCTTACGAAGCATATCTAAATAAAAAATGGGCATTTGTTTCAGATTATGTCAGAGCCTATGCACTATATCATCATGGTGGAATTTATTTAGATACAGATGTTGAAATAAAGCAAAATTTAGATTCTTTTTTAATTCATGGTGCTTTTTCGGGCTTTGAGCGAATAGGATTTCCCTTTACAGCGCTCTGGGGATCTGAAAAAGAACATTATTGGCCTAAAAAAGTTTTAGAGTTTTACAATCAAAAGTATAATTTTGAGCAGATTACCAATACAATAATCGTTACAAAAATATTAATAGATGAATTTAAAGTTAATCCTAACAAAGATGAATTTCAAGAGTTAGAGTTCAATATTGCCATATATCCATCTACGCATTTTTGTATAGATTTGGCTCCAAATTTTGCGTCACATCATTTTTTAGGATCTTGGGGAGATGAAGATACGTCTTATAAAGATAACATTCATAAAATTTATTATTTAAAAAAATATCTTAAAGAAATAGAAGGGCAAAATGTTTTAGAAAAATTGTTTCAAAACGAAATATTTTCTGCTAAAGAATTGTTTGAGTTTTCTATAAAAATTTTTAAAAAAAGATTCAATCAAAAGTATAATCGATTGTTTAGAAAATAAAAGAGAATGCATTTAGTATCCATAATTATTCCTTGTTATAATCATGCAAAGTTTCTACCAGATGCCTTGCGATCAGTTATTGAGCAGGATTATGAAAATTGGGAATGCATTGTTGTAAACGACGGAAGTGCCGACAATACAGAAGAAATTGCTCGTCAGTGGAGTAATAAAGATACAAGATTTAAATATTTATATAAAGTTAATGGAGGATTAAGTAGCGCTAGAAATTATGGAATTGAAAATTCTGTGGGGGATTATATTCTAACCTTAGATTCTGATGATAAATATGAAAAAACTTTTTTAAGTAAAGGAATTGAAATATTAAATAGAAATGAAAAAATTGGCGTAGTGAGTTGTTGGGGTTATCGTTTTACAGGTATTAACTATTTTGAACCCTTTACTCCTGATGGTAAAAATTTGAATGATTTCTTATTTAAAAATGCTGCTATTGGCACATCGCTTTTCCGAAAAAAATGTTGGTTGCAAGCTGAAGGATACGACGAAAATATGAAAAAAGGCTATGAAGATTGGGAGTTTTACATCAGAGTTGGAAAAAACGGATGGGAAACAAAAATTATAGAGGAATATCTTTTTTTCTATCGACAAAGAAAAAACTCAATGCGTAATGTAGCTGTAAAAGATCATGATGCAGAAATAAAAAATTACATATTTAATAAACACAAAGAATTGTATGTTGAAAATTTTGAAGGTTTAATTCAAAATTTGCTTTCAATTGCTACTGTCAACAAAAAAAATGAATTAAAAAGAATTAATTCTATAGATTTTCGTTTAGGTCATTTTCTTTTAAAACCATTCAGATTTTTCAATCAATTTTTAAAAAAATGAAACCCATTGTAACTATCATTATGGCGACATACAATAGAGCTCATTTTATTGTGGAAACCTTGCAATCAATACAAAATCAAACATTTCAAGATTGGGAATGTATCATTATAGATGATGGTGGAACAGATAATACTACTGAAGTTATTCAACCGATTGTAGCAAATGATAAAAGATTTCAATTTGTAAAAAGAGAATCAAACTATCAAAAGGGATTACCAGGTTGCAGAAATTATGGTATCGATTTAGCCAGAGGTGATTATATTATTTTCTTTGACGATGATGATATTGTTCATCCTCAAAATATAGAATTATGTGTAAAAGAATTATTGGCGGAAGATATTTATTTTTGTAGGTACAATAGGGAAACTTTTATAAATAATTTTATTTATTCTTTTGATTTGTCTACATTATACTCACATTTTCACATAGATGTTAATGATATTGAAAGTTTATTGCAACATAATTTACCATTTAACTCTTGTGCAGTTATGTGGAAAAAAGAGTGTTTTGGAAACAATCGATTTATTGAAAATTTAATGTATGCCGAAGAATGGGAACTTTACTCAAGAATTTTATCA
>CALQCV020000193.1 GCA_943329165.2 Candidatus Nitrotoga sp. CP45
AAATTATGCAACAAAATACATAAGTGTATGTAAAACTATACCTAATAATAAGTAACTCGAAGAGTAATACATAAAAGTATATAGTTGTATAAGTTAAAATGGAACTTCTCTTTAAACTTAAATAATTTATTAGAAAAACAGCAATTGGTATAAGAATAAAACCAGAAACTATATAATAATTGTAGTAAGAAAAAATATAGTTTGGCAACCAATTGTTTACGAAAATAGTAGCATGAGCAATCGTTAAAAAGACGATGATTGCATTGCTTAACTTATAAAACAATGAATTATTCTTTTTGTGATAAAAAATTGAAGCAACAAGTCCAATGAGTCCAGGAATAAAACAAGCTAAAAGTTTACTAAATATTTCCCAAGAAAATTTTAAATTATCACCATTATGTACTCGGTTTGATTTACCAGTAAACATTTTTGAAAGTTGAGCAACTGTATTGCCGTTTCCTGTGTCAAAATAATAATAGACAGCAAGGAATAAGAGAGTAAAACCAACTATTTTAAATAGTATTGAAGAATAACTTTCAATGCCTCTTATTTTCTTTTTATAAACTCGTTTCGTTTTTTGTTTGTCTATTTCCATTATAGAATTATAAATAATAAATGTACTTCTTTTATTTAGTCGGCAAATATAGTTAAATCCTTGTTTTGAGGTCTATTTTAATACATTGAATTTTTAATTGACTGGTATTTTAGTACTTTAATTTTCACCATTAAATTCTTCCATAGTGTATTTTTCAGTAGCATTTATTCCTTGAGGAATCAAAACTTTTTTTATTGTCAATAATAAAATTTTCAGATCTAATAACATAGTCGCATTATCAACATACCAAACATCATATTCAAATTTTTTAGTCCAAAGAATTGAATTTCTGCCATTTATTTGTGCCCAGCCTGTTATTCCTGGTTTTACATCATGTCTTCGTTTCTGATTTTCATTATATAAAGACAAATATTCTGGCAATAAAGGTCTTGGTCCAACTATACTCATTTGACCCAAGAAAACATTTATCAATTGTGGAATTTCATCTATAGAAGTCTTACGTATAAATTTCCCAACTAATGTTGTTCTTTCAAAATCAGGTAAAAGTTCCCCCAACTCATTTTTTTTATCATTCATAGTTTTAAATTTTATAATCCTAAAGATTTTTTCTTTATAACCAGGTCTGTTTTGAAAATAAAAAGGTTTTCCATTGTTTAAAATAAATAGTAGAATAGTAATAACAATAATTAGAGGACTTAAAATAATTAGTCCAATAAAAGCTGCCATAAAATCAAAAAAAGATTTCACATAATTTAGATACATATTTTTTGTAAATTATAGAGGCGAAAATAACAAATAAATTCTGCAATCAAACTTACTACTTAAATAGATATTTTTTAAAAGTATCGATTATTACTTATTAATAATTTAAAATTTAAATAAAATAAGTAAGTTTACAAAATATAATTATTTGAACATTTCACTTTAAAAAACTTACAAATTAATTCTTAGAAATGCAAAATTCAAAAATCGCTAATGATTGGGATTTAGTGATAAAAGGGCACACCTCGCTTTTTGATATTAAATTCAAGGATCTCTGGCATTATAGAGATTTATTGTTGCTTTTTGTAAAAAGAGATTTTGTTAGCTTTTATAAACAAACTGTTTTAGGACCATTGTGGTTTTTTATTCAGCCTATTTTTACCACTATAGTTTTTACTTTTGTTTTTGGAAGATTAGCCGGAATTAGTACTGATGGTTTGCCACAATTTCTTTTTTATTTGTCGGGCATTACAGCTTGGAATTATTTCTCTGATTGTTTGACCAAGACAAGTACTGTTTTTAGGGACAATGCCAACATATTTGGAAAAGTTTATTTTCCACGATTAATAATGCCGTTAAGTATAGTCGTTAGTAATTTAGTTCGTTTTGGTGTGCAATTTTTGCTATTTATATGCATGATGATTTATTTTTATTTATTTCCAGTAGAAGGAACCACTTTTCATGTCACTAGTGGGATTTTATTATTTCCTGTATTGGTTATTTTAATGGCACTTCTCGGTTTAGGACTTGGGTTAATAATCACTGCAATGACAACAAAATACAGAGATTTAACTTTTTTAGTAACTTTTGGAGTGCAATTATTAATGTATGCCACGACGGTTATTTATCCACTAAGTTATGCCCGAGAAAAGGGGTATAATACACTAGTTGAATTCAATCCAATGACGGGAATTATTGAAAGTTTCCGATACGCCTTTCTTGGAAAAGGAGAATTTACCTTTTGGAGCTTAGGATATTCATCTATCGTGACCATTATAATTTTATTTATCGGAATTGTAATATTTAATAAAACCGAGAAAAACTTTGTTGATACGATATAGAGGTTGAGGTTAAGGTTGAGGTTAAGGTTGAGATTGAGGTATAGGTTTAGGTTGAGTTTCAGGTTTGGGTTTATAAAGTAGTTTATTAATTTTATTATGAGTTTTTATAGTTTTGAGGATATGAATGTTTGGAAGTTGGCTATGGAAATAGCGGAGCGTGTTTTTCATTTGACAGCAAAACTGCCAAGATCTGAAGATTATGGATTAACAAGTCAAATACGAAGAGCTGCTTTATCAATATCCGCAAATATTGCTGAAGGTTATGGCAGAAGTACTTCATTAGATAAGAAAAGATTTTATATTATGGCCAGAGGCAGTATTTTTGAAACGAAAAGCCATTTAATTTATGGGAAGAATGTCAATTATTTTGATCAATCAGAAGTAGTAGCGATTCATGAATTAGTTGATAAAAATGTATTAGAGTTGAATAGATTAATTAAATCGTTGCAACCTCAGCCTGAATCTTAACCTTTATGAAACCAATCATACACGTCGAAAATTTGTCAAAGGCTTATCAAATAGGTCAAATTGGTACCGGAACAATATCACGTGATATTGAACGCTTTTGGCAAACAAAAATTCTCGGAAAAGAAGATCCGTTTTTAAAAATAGGAGAGACAAACGATAGAAGTTTAAAAGGTGAAAGCAACATCGTTTGGTCTTTAAAAGATATTAATTTTGAAATTAATCAAGGAGATGCTGTTGGAATAATTGGAAAAAACGGAGCCGGAAAAAGTACACTGCTTAAACTGCTTTCGCGTGTGACCAGCCCAACCACAGGAGAAATAAAAGTAAAAGGAAGGATTGCCAGTCTTCTCGAAGTTGGTACTGGTTTTCATCCTGAATTATCCGGTAGAGAAAATATTTATTTGAATGGTGCCATACTTGGTATGCGAAAAAAAGAAATTACTCGTAAACTCGATGAAATTATAGATTTTTCTGGAGTAGAACGTTATATCGATACACCTGTAAAAAGATATTCATCCGGAATGTATGTTCGTTTAGCTTTTGCTGTTGCGGCACATTTGGAAAGTGAAATTTTGATTATTGATGAGGTGCTCGCTGTAGGTGATGCGGAGTTCCAAAAGAAATGTCTTGGCAAAATGGGAGACATCAGTAAAGGAGAGGGTAGGACTATATTGTTTGTTAGTCATAATTTAGGGGCTGTTTCTCAATTATGTAACAATGCTATTTTATTAGAATCAGGTTTAATTAAGGAAATAAATAAATCAGATACAGTAGTTAAAAATTATTTAGCTGAACGTTCAAGTAGTTCAGCAATCTATCATTTGGCAAATGATAATGTCTCTAAAAATATGTTTTTTAAGTCAATATCTTTAAGGAATCTACAAGATATAAATGCTGCAACCTTTCAATATACTGAAGATATATTTATATGTTTTCAAATTATTTCTAAGCAATATTTGGAGAACACAGCTATTTTTGTTACAATTTTAGACCAGAATTGTAATAGGGTTTTTTCAGCTGAGAAAAAGATAGAAAAAAATTTAGGTAAATATGTTTTAAAAATCTCGAATCGTTTTTTAGCTAGTGGTATATATTCATTATCAGCATTTATTCATATCCCTAATGTTACACGATATGATCAGGTAGATGAAGTATGTCACTTTGAAGTTATTGACAACGGATCTGGTTTTCTCATACATGGAAATTATAATCATGGGGTAGTATTCGGTGATTATGAATGGACTTAGCATTATTAAGTATGTAAGGTATTAAGAAAGAAAAAATTAAGAAAAGTATTTTTGTCAGAGTGAGAAATGTAATAGCACGAATCCTGAAAAGTAAATGAAGAAAATTGTAAAACTGCTTAGAACTATAAAAAGAAAATTCAAGCCAGTTCCGCCAAGGGTTGATCGATTTGTGCCTACAGAAAAGATATTTTTAAACAAAAAAATGTTTATACATGACATCGCTTCTTTTGACCTTTGTTATGACGAACTTTTTGTGCAGGAGA
>CALQCV020000194.1 GCA_943329165.2 Candidatus Nitrotoga sp. CP45
CTTACAATAATAATCATGAAGGGAAAGCTACGAATTACGATAAATTGCTCTTGAAAATTTTACCTGAAAAACATCATTTGGAAAAGGAAACTTTGTACGACCGATTACTTCATATCTGTCATTTTATCTCTATGCTTACCGATGGAAAAGCGGTGCTTTACAACAAAATTGTAACTGCTTAATCTTCATCTTGCTCTTCTTCCTCAAGCAATCCTGAGAAAAGAGATTTTAATCCATCAACATCAATATTGCAAAACTGTTGCAATTCATCAACGGTTCCGTGTTCTATAAAATAATCGGGAACACCACAAAGGAAAATTTCGTTTATGTAATCATTTTTGGCCGAAAATTCTAAAACAGCACTTCCAAAACCACCGGTAGTTACGCCATCTTCGACTGTAATAATGGTAGCAAATTTATCACAGATTTTGTGTAATTTTTTATCGTCTAATGGCTTAACAAACCCAAAATGATAATGCGCAAAATGGCCATTATCTTCAATCCCGGCAAGTGCCTGGATTACATTATCTGCAATAGTTCCGGTAGAGAGAATAGCAACGTTCTTTCCTTTTTTAAGTTTTTTAGATTTTCCGATTTCTATCTTTTGAAAGTCGGAAGGGAATTTCCAATCGGTATTTTTCCCTCTCCCGCGCGGATAACGAATCGCAATTGGGTTTTTTAATCCTAAAGAAGCCGTGTAAAGAATATTTTGCAATTCCGTTTCATCCTTTGGAGCACAAATAATCATATTCGGAATGCAGCGTAAATACGCTAAATCAAAAACACCATGATGTGTAGCGCCATCTTCTCCAACCAACCCAGCGCGGTCTAAACAGAAAATCACCGGTAAGTTTTGTAAAGCTACATCGTGTATCACTTGGTCATAAGCGCGCTGTAAAAAAGTTGAATAAATATTGCAGAAAACGACCATGCCTTGCGTTGCCATTCCGGCAGAAAGTGTTACCGCATGTTGTTCGGCAATTCCAACATCAATAGCTCTTTTTGGGAAGGCGTCCATCATAAATTTCATCGAACTTCCACTTGGCATAGCCGGTGTGATGCCAATAATCTTCGGATTATTTTTCGCCAATTCAACTAAGGTTAAACCAAAGACATCCTGAAATTTTGGAGGTAAATTTTCATCTGATTTTTTATGAATTTCACCAGTCACCGCGTCAAATTTCCCCGGAGCGTGGTATTTTACCTGATCGTCTTCGGCTTGTTGTAAGCCTTTACCTTTAGTAGTGACGATGTGTAAAAATTGTGGCCCTTTTACTTTTTTCAATCGCTTTAATTCGGTGATTAAACCATCAATATCGTGACCGTCAATTGGCCCTGAATAATCAATATTAAGCGACTTAATTATGTTGTTTTGTTTTGGGTTTTTTCCTTCCTTGACTGCGGTCAGATAGTTTTTCAACGCACCAACACTTGGGTCGATTCCGATTGCGTTGTCATTTAGGATGATTAGCAAATTTGCATCGGTAACTCCTGCATGATTTAATCCTTCAAAGGCCATTCCGCTGGCAATAGACGCATCACCAATTACCGCAATATGATGTTTGTTTTCGCCTTTAAGCTGAGAAGCAATCGCCATTCCTAAAGCAGCCGAAATAGAAGTAGAGGAATGTCCAACACCAAAAGTATCATAAACACTTTCGCTACGTCTCGGAAATCCTGAAATACCGCCAAGCTGTCGATTGGTATCAAATTTTTTTCTGCGATCGGTTAGGATTTTATGTCCGTATGCCTGATGACCTACATCCCAAACCAACAAATCATTTGGCGTATCAAAAACATAATGCAAAGCAATCGTCAATTCAACAACGCCAAGTGATGCGCCAAGATGTCCTTCTTTTACCGAAACGATGTCAATGATAAACTCGCGCAATTCTTTTGCCAGTTGTGGCAATTGGGTAACATCCAATTTTCGCAAATCAGTTGGATTGACAATATGTTCGAGCAATTTTTTTGACATGCGACAAATGTACGAATTGAAATTGTATTTTTGTTTTATGGAAAACCCTTTCACCGACGACTATTTTATGAAAAAAGCTTTGCAGGAAGCGGAACTCGCTTTTGAAAAAGGGGAAATTCCTGTTGGTGCCGTAATTGTAATCGATAATAAAATTATTGCACGAACCCACAATCTTACCGAAATGCTCAATGATGTTACGGCTCATGCCGAAATGCAGGCCATTACATCGGCAGCAAATTTCATCGGAGGTAAATATTTAAAAGGATGCACACTTTATGTAACTTTAGAACCTTGCCAGATGTGTGCCGGTGCTTTGTATTGGAGTCAGATTTCAAAAATTGTTTTCGGTGCTTCAGACGACCAACGCGGTTATCAAAATTTAGGCACTACCATTCACCCAAAAACTCAAGTAATTCAAGGTGTTTTAGCTAAAGAATGCACGGATTTAATGCTCCGTTTTTTTGCATCAAGAAGAGGATAATTTATTATTAACACAATAAAAAGCAATAACTTACGTTCCTATTTAAACCAATAAATTTCAAACATGGAAAAAATAAAATCATCAATTATTATAGGCGTTGCCATAATTATAACTGCATTTATTTTGGGCAAGTCTTTTCAAAATCGAAATGAAAATTTGGATTCGATTTCAGTAATTGGATTAGGAACAAAGGATTTTGTTTCTGATGAAATTCTTTGGTCTGGAAGTTTTACGACGAACAGTTTCGATATTAAAACAGCCTACAATAAGATTGTTTCTGACCAGAAAATTGTTTCTGATTTTTTTATAAATAAAGGATTTAAACCAAATGAATTCAGTTTTGGAGCGGTCAATTTTCAAAAGAAATTTAGAGAAGTGCGAAGTGAGAATAGTGATAATCAAACCCGTTATGAACAAGTTTTTGATGGTTATGAAGCGACACAAACTATATCTTTTTCTGCAAAAAAGAATCCAAATTTGATGCAACGAATTGAAAGTGTTTCAAGCAAAACGTCAGAATTAGTCAATTCAGGTATTGAATTATCATCTAATTCAATTCAATATACTTATTCAGATTTGCCTAGCTTAAAGCAGAGTTTGATTGAAAAGGCCACAAAAGACGCCAACGAAAGAGCTACTAAAATTGTAAAAACGGCAGACGGGGATTTAGGAAAATTAAAAAGAGCCAGCATGGGTGTTTTCCAGATTACTGGGCAAGGATCGACGGAAGATGATAGCTATGGAGGTATTAACGACACTTATAGCAAAAACAAAACCGCAAGAATTACTGTCCGATTGGAATATGAGTTAGAATAAAAAAGTCCTCCCGTTTATAACAGGAGAACTTTATTGCTGACGAACCGCCGTGTAGCTGATCGGTTTTTACGTAAAATACCGACCTTAGGTTATTACATGTACGAAGGGATGGAAAATACATGCCCTGTTACAGCCTCCTCGACGAACTGTCATCCCTCGTCTTCGTATCGACAGCCAAACAAATTTACTTTACAATCAGTAGTAATAGTTTATATGATTTTATTTTAAATTTATAATATTATGTTGTACTTACATGGGACAGCCAGATTTTTTCACGAAATGTAAATCGAAGCAGGAGCCTCAGATCATTATATTGACTTTGAAGACTAAAACGGAATAATATTAGGAGGAAGATTGAAATTATAAAGGATAGCCCTAGCCCGGATGGGAGCAAGCTACCGTGTAGCGCGAACAGCCGGAATAGCTTCAAAAAAAGAAACAAAAAAACCGCCACTCGAGGCCACTTTCGGCCGAACTGGCTGAAAGCAATCTTACGAAAGGCGGTTTCTTTTATTTTTCTGAAATCTCTTTTCCTTTTTCATCAAAGAAATGATATTCCAAATACGTGTAAGCGTCACGAGGTATGATTTTCACCCACTTTTTATGTTCAAAAAACCATTTTGAACGTAATGATGGAAAACCTTTTTTAAGGTATGCTGCCACAAAAGGATGCACGTTAAGTGTTACTTTTTTATGGCCGCTGATAATTTTTTCAAGAGAGAACCCAATTTTATCTATAATTTGGATTGGCGCATCGATGTCGCTTGCCAAATTATTTGGATTTTCTTCCCTTGTTTCAATATTTACTTCTGGTCTTACTCTTTGTCTAGTGATTTGGACTAATCCAAATTTACTTGGCGGTAAGATTTTGTGTTTAGCTTTATCATCGCTCATTTCTTCTCTAAGGAAGTTGAACAACACTTGGCGATTGTCTGGATCTTTCATGTCGATAAAATCGACTACGATGATTCCGCCCATATCTCGAAGACGTAATTGTCTTGCGATTTCTGCTGCGGCTTTCATATTTACTTCTAAATCAGTGTCTTCTTGATTGTTAGCTTTGTTGGA
>CALQCV020000195.1 GCA_943329165.2 Candidatus Nitrotoga sp. CP45
AAATAACTTTGTCTTTCAAGCTTACCGTTAATTTTTCCAATTCAGTGCTCAAGAAAGCCGATGGAATAGCAAAAATGATGTAATCTGCATAAGTTACAGCTTCGTTTATATCTGAAGTTAATCTGAGTTTTTTGGTATCAAACTCAACGGAACTTAAATAATTTGGATTATGTTTTTGGGTTTTTATATGATCAATTGCCGACTCATTTCGCATGTACCAGGCAATTTCGTCAAGATTAACGCAAAGCATTTTTGCAATGGCTGTAGCCCAACTTCCGCCACCGATCACTGCAAATTTTGGAGATTTATTCATGAAGATAAACATTTTAACTCATTCAAAAATACTGATTTTTAAATGATATTTTAGCTATTATTTTATTCCTATTTTCTATAGAAAGCACTACTTTCAATATATTCCCAAACCTTTTGAGGTAACATTGGTATTACATTTTTTTTGTTTTTTATGCTTTCGCGTATAAATGTGGAAGAAAGTTCAATTACCGGCGCACCAACACGGTGGATTTTATTGTGATTTATAAATTGGTCATCAATCTCTCCTGAGTTTAGTCTTGGATACACATAGACATGATGGTTTTCCAAAATGACTTCATAGTTTTTCCATTTGTGAAGTGAATTAAGATTGTCTTCGCCCATGATTAAGGCAAATTCGTGCTTTGGATATTTTTCTTCCAAATGCGCCAAAGTATTTACGGTATAATTAGGTTGTGGTAATTTAAACTCAATATCAGAAGGTTTGATTTTGGTGAAATCTTCGGTAGCCAAAATAACCATATGCAACCGCTGATAATCATCGAGCAATGTGGTTTTTTGTTTGTGTGGATTGTGTGGCGTAACAACCATCCAAATTTGATCCAAATCGGAATGTTCAGCCATATGATTAGCAATGATCAAATGACCAATGTGAATTGGATTAAAAGTGCCGAAATATAATCCTATTTTCATTTGTAAAGGGATTAGGGATTAGGGATTAGGGATTAGGGAAAAACTTATCCCTTATCTCTTTTGCCTAATCCCTTATTTTATAAATTCTTTAACCAACTCATACGCTTCCATCTTTGCCACATCCAAATCGTAATTCTTAATAACCTTATCAAACTGTGGTGCAGTTGCCAACTCAACGTGTGCTTTCGCTATTCGCATATTTATTTTGTCTTCACTTTCTGTAGAACGTTCCTTTAAACGGCGTTTTAGTTCGTCAACACTTGGTGGTTTTACAAAAACCGCTAAAGTCTCAGCAGGAAATTTATGCTTGATTCGCAATCCGCCGGAAACATCAATATCAAAAATTACATTCTTACCTTTTGCCCAAATGCGCTCCACTTCACTTTTCAAAGTACCATAAAAATTATCGCGGTACACTTCTTCCCATTCGATAAAATCATCTGCTTTGATATGTTTTTTGAAGTCGGCAATCGACATGAAATAATAATCCTTTCCATGCACTTCTTCGCCACGAAGTTCACGTGTAGCGGCCGAAATAGAAAACTCAAGATTCAACTCGGATTGTGCTAATAAATGTCTTACTATGGTTGTCTTTCCCGAACCAGATGGCGCTGAGAATACTAATAATTTTCCTTTGTTCATTTATGGTGAATTTATTTACTGTGTCAGTCGCTAAGCTCGCGTCAGTATTTTTTAAATTTTAGCTACAGATTCACAGATTAAAAAAGCCTCATAATCTGTGAATCTGTGGCTAGAAAATCATAATACGTTTAACACTTGTTCCTTAATTTTCTCTAATTCATCTTTCATCATCACCACCAATTTCTGCATTTCGGTATGATTTGATTTAGATCCCATTGTATTGATTTCTCTTCCCATTTCCTGGGTGATGAAACCGAGCTTTCTTCCGTTGGCTTCTGTTCCTGCTATGGTTTCAATGAAATAATTTAAGTGATTTTCCAAACGGACTTTCTCTTCAGTGATGTCGTATTTCTCCAGATAGAATATCAATTCTTGTTCAAAACGATTTTCGTCTACATTTTCTTTTAATTCGTCTAAAGCGCTTCGCAATCTCGTTTTTACTGTTTCAACACGTTCGGCATCATAGGAAACAGCGTTATTCATCAATGCCATGATATTGGCAATACGATGTAGAAATTCCCTTTCTAATGAAACACCTTCGTCTTTTCTGAATTGTGCAATATTTTCTAGAGCTTCATCAATTACATTCTGTATTTTTTTCCATTCGTTTTCATCAATTTCGTCGCGCTCCGTTTTTAATGCATCCGGCATTCTGACTGCCATTTTCATCAATTCGGTTTCATCTGCGTTCGGAATCACGGCTTTCATTTGGTTGATGTAACCTCTGACAATCGGCACGTTGATTTTTGACGAAGTTTCTTCGCCGGTAATTTCAACATACAATGAAAAATCAATTTTTCCTCGCTCCAATCGCGCCGAAAGTTGATTGCGTAATCCCAATTCCATTTCACGGAAAACTGAAGGCATTCGGGTATTTAAATCTAACCCTTTAGAGTTAAGTGATTTTATTTCAACAGTGATTTTTTTGTTTGGTAATTGCAAAGTAGCTTTCCCAAAACCCGTCATTGATTGTATCATTAGTGTATTTTAATAGACTTCAAATATAAGAAATAGTGTTGATTAGTTAGTCGCAGTTTTCAGTCGCAGTTTTCAGTTTTTTACTTTTCTGAATTACACCCAAATTTATCGGGATTATTAATCATATAATTGATGAGTTTTCCAACTTCTAACGCTTTTTCGTTTAAATCTTTATGAATTTCAATACTCACGTATTCACATTCTAAAGCAAAATCTAGCCAAGTGCTTGTTTCCGAATTTTCTCCATCACAATCGGTTAATTTACTTATAAAATGATTTACATACCTTCTTTTTCTATATGCTTCAGCCATATTTGCGCAGACACTTCTCGAAGAACGCCTAATTTGGTCAGTTAATGAATAGGTTTCTTCTTTTGGAAATGACTTGGAAACTTTAAAAATTTCCATTGCCAAGGAAAAAGCTTTTTTATATGCCAATAAGTCTTTGTAATCCATTTATATTTTATCTAGAATTAATACTGTGACTGAAAACTGCGACTGACTACTTTTTCTGTGTTACCAGATAAACCCCCACAAATATCAAAAATGCCGAAACTATTTTAACCAATGTCAATTCATCTTTACCTAAACTAATGGCAAAAACGGTTGCGAAAAACGGTTGCAAATAAACAAAAACTGCAATTGTGGTTGGGGATAATTCCCGCATGGAAAGTAAATTGAATAAATAGGTGATAAAAGTGGAAAAAACTACGACAAATCCAATTTTCCAAAGTATATCCATTGGAATAATAGCCCATTGAATGACCTGAAATTCATTCCATCCGAAAGGCAAAACCATAATAAATCCGAAGGTATAAATCCATTTTACAAAAGTAAAAGCATTGTATTTATCCATTAATTTCTTAACGATTACTAAGTAAATGCCATAAGAAAAAGCATTGGTAAAAACCAATAAATTACCCAAAGAGGCGTTAGGGGCATTTGCTACCGATTTTCCGTAGAGAATTAAAGTTATGGTTCCTGCCAATCCCAAAAGCAAACCAAAAACTTTTCGTTTTTTCATGCGCTCTTTTATTATGAATGCTGAAAGAACTAATACAATCATGGGGGTGGTTACCATTAAAACGGCACCCATAATCGGAGAGGTATAGCTCAAACCTTTAAAAAAAGAAAGCATGTTTAAAGCCACACCAAAGAAAGCGGCGGCAATAATTCGAGGGAAATCTCCAATTTCAATTTTTTCTTTAGGCCCGAAAATAGAAACCAACCAAAATAGAATTACGGAACCTCCTACACGCATCGTGATAAATCCAAATGGGAGAACGAATTTTGGCATTACATCTTTGGCAATAGTAAAGGTTACGCCATAAATTATAGAAACTAAAGTAGCAGCAAAAATTGCCAAAGTTCTTCTAGACATTTTCCAACACTTTCAATACTTGCAACATGTTTTGTTGGGAATTTCCGATGTAAATTTTATTATTAATAATAAAAACAGGGCGGCTTAAAAACGTATAATGTTCCAAAATGTACTTTTTAAAATCTTCTTCGGTCAACGATCTGTTTTTCAAATCCATTGACTTATAAAGCTGTGCTTTTTTGCTAAACAAAGCTTCATAGCTCCCGGAAATTGAATACATTTCTTCTAATGCTTCCACGGTAATTGGGTTTTGACGTATGTCGTGATATTCTAATTTTTCAGGATTTGGAAGTGATTTTATTATTTTTCTACAAGTGTCACAAGAAGCGAGATAGTATATTTTATTGG
>CALQCV020000196.1 GCA_943329165.2 Candidatus Nitrotoga sp. CP45
TAGTTTTTCAATATCTATGGCTGCTTCATTTTCGCTTCCAAAAATTACCGGAAACTCATATTTGTTGCCATCAAATTCTAATATTGCTGTTTTAGACATGGTATAAAAAAGGGAATTAAATCTAATAAATTAATAATTTAACAAATCTAGGGAATTCGAAATGAAATAAAAAAGAAATTTTAGAACGTTTTCGTTAATTACTTGATAAATATTTCATTTGAAACCAATGTCTTCTACGAAACTCGATTGGCAACACAATAAGTGGTTACTCCAGAAGGGATGTTAAGGATTTTTAGAAGTTTGTTTTCAAAAATATAGTTAAAAAAATCCCGAGCTTTAACTCAGGATTTTAATTCAAACTATATTTATTTTTTTTTATGACAAAGCAGCTTTAACTTGGTCAGCAGCTTCTTGAAATTGCACTGCTGATAAAATTGGCATTCCGGAGTTATCAATTAATTCTTTTGCGATTTCAGCATTAGTTCCTTGAAGACGAACAATGATTGGCACTTTAATAGCATCACCCATATTCTTATAGGCATCAACAACACCTTGTGCTACTCTGTCGCAACGAACAATTCCTCCAAAAATATTAATTAAAATTGCTTTTACGTTTGGGTCTTTTAAGATAATTCTAAACGCAGTTTCGACACGTTTTGCATCTGCAGTTCCGCCAACGTCAAGGAAATTTGCCGGTTCAAAACCTGCATATTTAATCAAATCCATTGTTGCCATTGCTAATCCGGCACCGTTAACCATACAACCAACGGTTCCATCAAGGTCAACATAGTTTAGACCAACTTCTTTGGCTTCTACTTCAATTGGATTTTCTTCACGTATGTCTCGCATGTCAGCATATTTTGCTTGACGATACAAGGAATTGTCATCAATATTAACTTTAGCATCGACAGCCATAATTTTATTATCCGACGTTTTTAAAACTGGATTAATTTCAAACATGGAAGCATCAGAACCTACATAAGCATTATACAATGAGTCAACAAACTTTACCATTTCTTTAAAAGCATTTCCTGAAAGCCCAAGATTGAAGGCAATCCTACGTGCTTGAAAACCTTGCAATCCAACTGAAGGATCAATTTCTTCTGTAAATATTAAATGTGGCGTGTGTTCTGCAACTTCTTCGATATCCATTCCGCCTTCAGTAGAATACATAATCATGTTTCTGGCTTTTGCTCTGTTTAAAAGGACAGACACATAAAACTCTTTGGTTTCACTTTCTCCCGGATAATAAACATCTTCAGCAATCAAAACTTTGTGCACTCGTTTTCCTTCTGGTGGAGTTTGAGGTGTTTTAAGCATCATCCCAATAATTTGTTCTGCTATTTCCTCAACTTGTTGCAAGTTTTTAGCCAATTTTACGCCACCGCCTTTTCCCCTTCCACCTGCGTGAATTTGAGCTTTGATAACGTGCCAACCTGTTCCTGTTTCTGCCGTTAATTGTTTTGCAGCAGCCACAGCTTCTACTGGACTGTTAGCAACAATTCCGCGTTGCACTCGAACGCCATAGCTGGCTAAAATTTCTTTACCTTGATATTCGTGTATGTTCATTATTATGTGTTTGTTTAGATGAAAAGCTGATAGTAATTGAGTAAATTGTGGCACAAAAATAATTAAAATCAAATTATCAATGCTAATCTATTTCTGCTAATTTTCAATATTTAAAAAAAAGATTTTCAAAAAAGGAAGTAATTCATATTAATACAGCATTCTCACCTCTTTAACTTCAAAATGGATCAGGCTGTGATCATCGAGCAAAACCTCTAGTTTTCCGTCACGTGTAACTTTTTTGATGATGCCCATAAAACGATTGCCGTTTTTATCTTCAAAAGGTGAAGGATACTCTTTTTTGTATAAGTTTTCATGATATGCTGACCAGAGCAAATCAGCATCTTTATCTAAAGTTTGTCTATTTGCTTCCAATGAATGTTTTAAAAGTAATGCCATTTCTTCCTGCTCATAAGTTTTACCTGTAATGCACTTTAACGAACTGGCTTTAGGAAGATTTTCAAAATTAGTTTGGTTTAAGTTTAATCCTATGCCAACAATTGCAGTAAAACTGCCGTCAGCTTTTAAAATGTTTTCAATGAGAATCCCTGCCACTTTTTTAGAATCTGCCATAATGTCGTTGGGCCACTTTATAGAAACATCTGGTATTTGAATATTTTTTAAAACTTTTAATACTGCGAGAGCAACCGCAATATTAAAATCATAAATATTTTGAGTTTTGAGCTGGACATCTTTAACCAAAACACTCATGGTGAGATTTTTACCGGGTTCAGAAAGCCATTTTTCTCCCATTTGCCCTCTGCCTTTGGTCTGTTCATTAACCATGACAATAGTATAATCGTCGACTGCTGATTCTTTAAACAATTGCTTTAAAAAGTCATTCGTCGAATCTATGGCATCGAGTTTGATTAAGCGCATGAGTGAATGGTAAATATTAACGAATTTTAAACTTTTGTTGAGCAAAAATAAAGACAAAAAGTAATACATTTGCAAAACATACATAAATATAAATGACGAAGAAAGCGTTTAACACAGATGTTCTTTTGGCGAACATCATAAAAGGCATAGAAGAAGTAAAAGGAAATGATATTGACATCCTCGATTTAAGAGCCATTGATACAGCAGTTTGTGATTACTTTATAATCTGTAATGGAAGTTCGAATACACAAGTTAACGCGATCGTTAACTCTATCCAAAAATTAGTTTCGAAAGAATTGAAAGATAAACCTTGGCACGTTGAAGGGACCGATAATGCCGAATGGGTTTTAATGGATTATGTTAACATCGTTGTTCATGTATTCCAAAAACAAATTCGCGAATTCTATAATATCGAAGGGCTATGGGGTGATGCCAAAATAACTACCATTCAAAATAAATATTAAAAAATAGTTTATACCATAAAAAATGGCTAACCAAAAAAAAACTAATAATTTTAAAATAAGTCCGTGGTTAATTTACGTAGTAGTAATTATAGGATTCATTGCGCTTAATTACTTCGGTGGTTCTAGTTTTCAAGACACTACTAAAATATCTTACTCTAAATTCAATGAGTATTTAAACAAAGGGCAAATTGAAAAAGTAATCATCTACAATAAAACGGAAGGTGAAGCCTTCTTGACCAAAGAAGCTTTAAAAGATAAAGCAAATGCCAAAGTAGCAAAAGATATGATGGGCAGCGTTAATAAAGGCCCACACTACTCTTTCGATATAGGAAACGATGAAGTTTTTCAAAACAACATTGAAAAGGCAAAGGCAGATGGGAAAATTAAAGATTTTGATTTTAAAGGAAAAAGCAATTGGGGTGAACTTTTAATGACTTTATTACCGTTTGTAATTATTATTGGTCTTTGGGTATTGATCATGCGCAGAATGTCAGGCGGTGCTGGCGGTGGCGGAGGTCAAATCTTCAATATTGGAAAATCGAGAGCGAAGCTTTTTGACGAAAAGACAGAAGTAAAAACAACCTTCAAAGATGTTGCCGGATTAGAAGGCGCTAAAGAAGAAATACAAGAAATTGTAGAATTTCTTAAGACTCCTGAAAAGTATACCATTTTGGGAGGAAAAATTCCAAAAGGCGCACTCTTAGTTGGTCCTCCCGGAACCGGAAAAACATTATTAGCCAAAGCCGTTGCGGGTGAAGCTAAAGTGCCTTTTTTCTCTTTATCGGGTTCCGATTTTGTTGAAATGTTTGTTGGTGTTGGTGCTTCCCGTGTTAGAGATTTATTCAAACAAGCCAAAGATAAAGCGCCCTCTATAATCTTCATTGATGAAATTGATGCTGTTGGTAGAGCCAGAGGAAAAAACAATATGTCAGGCGGTAATGACGAGCGTGAAAATACGTTGAACCAATTACTAACCGAAATGGATGGTTTTGGTACCAATACACACGTAATTGTAATTGCTGCAACCAATAGAGCCGATGTGTTAGACAAAGCGTTAATGCGCGCTGGGCGTTTTGATAGACAGATTTATGTTGACCTGCCGGACATCAGAGAAAGAAAAGAAATCTTTGAAGTGCATTTAGCGCCACTTAAAAAAGTGGAAGGTTTGGATACCGAATTTTTAGCCAAGCAAACTCCAGGTTTTTCGGGCGCGGATATTGCTAATGTGTGTAACGAAGCGGCCTTAATTGCGGCAAGAAATAATAAAACTGCGGTTGACAAACAAGACTTTTTAGATGCTGTTGACCGAATTGTTGGTGGATTAGAAAAGAAAAATAAAATAGTTACCACCGAAGAAAAACATGCAATTGCCGTTCACGAAGCGGGACA
>CALQCV020000197.1 GCA_943329165.2 Candidatus Nitrotoga sp. CP45
ATATGACAAGCGAAGAATTAACTCTGAATATTGAAAAAGCTTTAAACGAAATCAGACCTTTTCTGAACTCTGATGGCGGTGATATCAGCTTGGTTTCCATTGAAGATGAAAAACACGTAAAAGTGCGTTTGCAGGGGGCGTGTACTTCCTGTAGTTTGAGTATGAGTACGATGAAAGCCGGTGTAGAAACAACTATTAAAAGATATGCGCCACAAATAGAAACGGTGGAAAATATAGCATAGTTGGGTGTTTCCTTTGGGTCGGGTTTTTTGTTGCAATCTTTTTTCGTTCCTCAAAAAAGGATTTTCACTTCACACGAGCGAAGCGACTACCGAAGGAATCCCTAACGCAAATGATAAATATCATAGTGTTTAACTTTGCTACTTTATGAAACTTAAAAAAATGATTGAAACAGATATACTTATAATCGGAGCCGGACCAACAGGACTTTTTGCTGTTTTTGAAGCGGGTTTATTAAAACTTAAATGCCATCTTATAGATGCTTTGCCGCAAATAGGTGGACAACTCTCCGAATTATATCCCAAAAAACCCATCTACGATATTCCAGGTTTCCCCGAAGTTTTAGCTGGCGATTTGGTTTTAAACTTAATGGAACAAATCAAACAATTCCAACCGGGATTTACTTTGGCTGAAACTGCGGAAACAATTGAGAAATTAGAAGATGGAACCTTTATTATTACTACGAATACAGGGACAAAACATCACGCTAAAGCGGTTGCTATTGCTGGTGGATTGGGAACATTTGAACCAAGAAAACCTATCCTAAAGGACTTGGAATTCTACGAAAAAGAAGATCGAGGCGTAGATTATTTCGTCAAAGATCCCGAAAAATATCGAGGTAAAAATGTTGTGATTTCAGGTGGTGGCGATTCGGCGCTAGATTGGAGTATTTTCCTCTCTAATGTAGCAGCTTCCGTAACTTTGGTTCACCGAAGAAATGAATTCCGTGGCGCTTTAGATTCGGTTGAGAAAGTGCAGGAATTAAAAAATTCAGAAAAAATAAAATTAATTACACCAGCAGAAGTTGTTGGTTTTAAAGGTTCGGAACGAATTGAATCGGTTGACATCGAAATCAACGGTGCTCGTATGAGTGTGGTTACCGACTATTTTATTCCGCTTTTTGGTCTAACTCCAAAACTAGGCGCTATTGCCAATTGGGGTTTAGAAATTGAAAAAAATGCTATTAAAGTCAATAACGCTTTAGATTACCAAACCAATATCGACGGAATTTATGCCATAGGAGATGTGAATACATACCCAGGCAAGTTGAAATTGATTTTGTGCGGTTTCCATGAAGCGACTTTAATGTGTCAAAGTGTTTACCAACGCATAAATCCAGGAAAAAAACACGTATTGAAATACACTACCGTTGCCGGAGTAGATGGCTTTGACGGTACGAGGAAAGAAGCCGAGAAAGCCGTAGTAAAAGCAATTGAATAAATTTTTATATTTGTTTTAAAATATCTTGATTATGGAAGAGTATAAAATGGATAGAAGTGTAGTCTCACATTTAACTTTTGAAGAGGCAGACGATCATGTTACTTTTTATAAAGATAAAACACCCTTAGAGAGGTTGAATCACGCTTGCTTTATTATCAATTCTATCTTTAATGTAACACCATTTACTAAAGTTGATAGAACGGTAACTTTTGCACGAAAACATGTCAAATAATATTTTCAATGTAGATTTTTTAGATTTTCTTGAACTTTTAGAAAAACACAAAGTTGAGTTTTTATTAGTTGGTGGATACGCTGTTATACTTCATGGTTATATCAGAAGTACTGGCGATATGGACTTATGGATTGAGCGAACCAATGATAATTATCAAAAAATAACAAAAGTTTATTTAGATTTTGGTGCGCCCATATTTCCAGAAGAAGAATTTTCAAATCCTAAATTTAATGTAGGGGGAATTGGTGTTGAACCTTCAAAAATTGAAATACTAACTGAAGTTGATGGATTACAATTTAATGAAAGCTATAAAAAGCGCAAGTATTTTACTATCGATAAATTACAAATTCCATATATAGAATTTGAAGATTTAATAAAAAATAAATTAGCCTCTGGACGTTATAAAGACCTTGCAGATATTGAACAATTAAAAAAGAATAGGGAATAAATGTCAAAAGACATAACCATAAATATCATTGATCGAAAAGGCATATTTCATGAAGTACAGGCGCCAACCGACATGAATTTAAACCTCATGGAGCTTATTCGAATGTATGAACTAGCCGAAGAGGGAACTATTGGTGTTTGTGGCGGCATGGCAATGTGTGCTTCTTGCCAATGTTATGTTTTGAACGATGTTTTAAAAACGGAGCGCAATGATGATGAAGAGGCTATGTTGTTAGAAGCTTATCATGTAAAAGACAATTCACGATTAGGTTGTCAAATTTCAATTACAGAGGAAATAGATGGCTTAGCCATAGAAATTGCACCCGAGCAATAAAAGAAATTGGTGAACTTGTTTTTTTGCTTATCCAGCTTTAATTTACACCAACTCCAAATTAGCTTCAATTTTTTCTTCTATGGCATCCCAAAGGCCAATTCTTTTTTCTAGTGCTAAAATTGAAACTTCTTCCACATCTTTCCACTTTTGAGCATCGTCTTGACAAAGTTCTTTAATCATCTGCATCGCCATTGGTCCATGCTCATCTGTGTCTAATTCGATGTGTCTTTCGAAGTAATAAATCAATTTGGATAAATCCAAATCCGGGAAGTTTTGTTGGAAGCTTTTCAGGATTTCAGGGAACATATTCGGAATCAAATCTTCTCTGCCAAAAGTAAACGCAGCCGCTATTTTATGCACTTTACCTTCTTCGATTACTCGGAATGTAAAGTCTAAAAAGGCTTTGACTTCAGGGTGTAAATCACTTTGCTTAATTGCGATAAAAACGTTTTTGGTATCGATTACATTTTGTAAAAACGCGTCTAATTCTTTGGTACAAGCGCCACAACTTTGCATGGCTTCGACATACATTTCGAAATGACTTAATCGTTTTCCGTCTAAAGTCAAATCGCTTTCTTCGGCTAAAACAATTTCGTTAATCAAATACCTCGTTTTCGGATTCGCCGAAGCAAACCATGGCGTAGTCGTGCAAGTCAATTTACTTTGCAACCCTTTTAACAGCGACATGAAATCCCAAACGGCATACACGTGGCTTTCGAGGAATTTTCGCAAATCGTCAATGGTTTTTACTTTTTCGTATAATGGATGTTGCAGTAAAATGTCTTTCTGTGATTGGATTTTCTCGTTAATGGTAGAAATGTTCATAGCTTTTTTATTGTATTTCTGTAGGGATAAACTTTTAGGTTTCTATCTTCGACAAAAGTAAAAATGCTTCCCGAAACAGAGAAGCATTTTGTATCAATTTTATCTATTGTTTAATATTATTTAAACGCTGGAATTCCTGTGATGTCTGCTCCAGTAATTAACAAGTGAATATCATGTGTTCCTTCATAAGTAATTACACTTTCCAAGTTCATACTGTGACGCATGATTGAGTATTCACCAGTAATTCCCATTCCGCCTAACATTTGACGAGCTTCACGAGCAATGTGAATTGCCATATCAACGTTATTTCTTTTTGCCATTGAGATTTGAGCGGTTGTCGCTTTTCCTTCATTTTTCAAAACACCCAATCTCCAAGTCAATAATTGTGCTTTAGTGATTTCAGTAATCATTTCGGCTAATTTCTTTTGTTGAAGTTGAGTTCCAGCAATTGGTTTGTCAAACTGAATTCTTTCTTTGGCATAACGCAAAGCGGTATCATAACAATCCATTGCTGCACCAATAGCACCCCAAGCAATTCCGTAACGAGCCGAATCCAAACATTGCATTGGTGCACCAAGTCCAGATTTTCCTGGCATCAGGTTTTCTTTTGGCACTTTTACGTTATCAAAAATTAATTCTCCTGTAGCTGAAGCACGAAGTGACCATTTATTATGGGTTTCTGGCGTTGTAAATCCTTCCATGCCACGTTCTACAATCAAACCGTGAATTCTACCTTCTTCATTTTTCGCCCAAACAACCGCAATATCTGCAAAAGGCGCATTCGAAATCCACATTTTAGCACCATTCAATAAATAATGGTCGCCCATGTCTTTAAAGTTGGTCGTCATTCCACTCGGATTTGAACCATGGTCAGGTTCGGTCAAACCGAAGCAACCCATGAATTCTCCTGTAGCTAATTTTGGCAAGTATTTTTG